>JALOMK010000304.1 GCA_025455505.1 Bacteroidales bacterium | reverse complement strand
TTGCGCTACAAGGACAATTTCCTCTGCCGCGTCAGGTCAAAGGACGGGGCAGAGGGCGTATCGGCAGGAAACAACGACCAGCTTAAATCATTGTACCCTGTTTTCGTCAACAGGATACAGCCCTTCTTTATTGGAAAGGACACCCGTGACCTGGAATCCCTGATGGAAAAGGTCTATGTCTACCAGAGCAACTATAAGCTACAAAACCTTGCCCTGTGGCTGCCGCTGGCTACGCTTGAATTTGCACTTCTCGACATGCTTGGCCGAATCACAGGCAAACCGATCGGTGAACTTATCGGCAGCGTGCAGAACAGGAAAATTGCAGTGTACCAGGCAAACGGCGACAGGGGAATCACAGCCGAAGAAACGCTTGCAAGGATCGAAAAACAGGTCGGTGAATCTGATGCCAAAGCAATTAAGTTTAAGATCGGAGGCAGGATGAGCAATAACTTTGAATCTCCTGCAGGGCGAACTGAAAAACTCATACCTCTTCTCCGTAAACGCTTCGGCGACAGCATGACGCTCTACGCTGACTCCAATGGCTCATATACAGCCGCCGAGGCAATAAGGATAGGCCGCATACTACAGGAATACAAAATCGCATTCTACGAAGAGCCAGTACCTTTTGACTGGTATGAGGAAACAAGAGAAGTTGCAGATGCTCTCGACATACCTGTCGCCGGGGGAGAACAGGAACCAAGCTTGCACATGTTCAGATGGCTGATAGCAAACGATGCACTGCAGATAGTGCAGCCCGACGTATTCTATTTCGGGGGAATGCTGAGATCGGTAAGAGTTGCACGTATGGCCGAAGCATTTGGCAAGGACTGCACACCTCATATCTCCGATTCGGGTCTTGGCTATCTGTACATGATGCACTTCGTTTCGGCAATCCCCAATCCCGGACCCTATCATGAATTCAAAAGCCTGAATACTGACATACCCTTCGAATGCAATACTTCTTCAGTGAGAAGTGAAAACGGCGTGGTTACGGTGCCTTCAGGTCCAGGACTTGGCATCGATATCGATCCGGCCTTCATAATGAAACATGTACCTGTAAAAATATAAGCTGCCGCTCTCTATCTTAGAGTTGAAATCACTTCCCTTATCTTGTCAGCGCCTTTAAGTGCATTGGCCGGAAGTACGCCATCCTTGCCAAATACAAGCTGTGCCTCATATCCTTCAATGGTTACCTTCGATTCGTCAATTTTGCCTGACTTGTCTTTCACAGCTCCCAAGTCAAGGCCCAGATGCCTGGCCATGAAACCATACATTGCAATTCTCTTCGAAAGCCCGTAGTCATGGCCTTCATTTGCAAGGTGCACGTTCTCAATGTTGCTTTCCTTCCCGTAAAGGCTGTAGACCTTCCTGAGGTAGGGATATTCAAGGACAGGCACTTCACGTGTCCAGTCGTTTCCGTCGGAGATTACAAGCATTGGGCGCGGCGATGCCATTGCCGCAATCTCCGCATTGTTGGTAAAAATATCCGTGCATGAATGTACCGGTAACCCGCTCTCGCAGGCACAGCCACCATAGAAAAATGATGATACCATAACAACCGGCACGCTGACGCTAATCCTGTCGTCAAGGGCTGTAAGAAGAAAGGTCTGTGTACCTCCTCCTGATTCACCCGTAACTCCAATCCGGGTATCATCGACATAACCGAGGGAGGTCAGAAAATCAAGCACCCTGATCGAATTGAGTGTCTGGACTGTCATTGCAAGCGATGTCCTGTGATCGGCAGCACTCACCTGCAGCAGCGATTCGCCATAGGCAAACATCTCGTAACTGAAAACAACCGCACCCATCCTTGCCAGCGTGGCGCACCTGTACTGCTGGTCGGGCCTGTAACGTCCAACCTGGTTCATATCCTGGCTTGTAAAATGTCCGTGGGGTGACAGAACTGCAGGAAAAGGCCCCTTCCCTTTTGCGGGCCTGTAAAGGGAACCGCAGAGATAAAGACCGGGCATGGTTTCAATGCCCACGTTCTGAACAGTATATCCGTTAAACTTCCTTACAGCCGTATAAATCGGATTGAGCGGAGCCCTGACGGGCAGCTTTGTTAGACCTATGCTTTCAAGGAAGCACTTTCGGAGCTCTGCCTTCCTTGCCTCCCAGGCTTCTGCATCAGGATACGACGAGAGGAGCTTTTCGAGGTGCTTACGCCCCTCTTCCAACGGACGCTGGTGATAGGCATATTTTGACACCTGGAAGGTCTTCTCTCCCGTTTTCTGGAAGATGAAGTCGAGCGGGTAAAGGATATTCGTCAGGGTCGTCTCGGCATCGGACCTGTAACGCCATGTGGGATAAAGCACATCGACGTCCTTAACCAGGCCCTGGCTGTAGGTTAATTTTATGTCATATCTTTTTTCAATGTCCATAAGCACATCCTTCAATTGTTTCTTATAGACATCCTGTGGCAGTTGCGCTGACAGGAAAAAACATGCACCGGCCAGCAGGATCACAATAAACAGGATACGTTTCTTCATAATCTCTTCTTTTTTGCTGCCTCCAGTGCAGCCTGTTTCAACTTAAAGCAGTTTATTTTACAATAATGCCATTCCTGAATCTGAGCACAGGTCTTGCAAAATCATCCTTCATTACATAAGGCAGCTCCCATACCTTGTTGCCCTGCCTGTTCGTAAAATAAATATGAGACTCTGAGAATTCATCAGCATCTCCGTCGGCCCAGAAGCCATAAAAATCATCATGGGCCATCAGGGGCCGTCGCACATAGGAATGGTTCCGTGCACTACCTGAAGTGAGCATAGCTTCGCGGTTCCAACTTACACCCTGATCCTTGCTTTTCCAGACTGCAATTTCCCCTCCGGTTCCATATTTCTGAGGACCAGGTTCCGTAGGCCCTATTATCTGCCACTCATCAATCCCGATATACAATGACCCCATGTCGTAATTATGAGTCGATTCGCATACTTTCGAGAAGTGCCAACCACCGTCCTTCCACCTGATAATTGTCCATTCCCTGGGGTCTCCCGCGGGCCCCGGCCGGTAGTCGCGGCTAACAACTGCAAGCATTACCGGGTTGCCATCAGCGTCAAAATTCAGGTCATTTATATAGACAAGTTTCTTTTCTGATTCATAATCGCGCACCAGGGCATCGTTAATACTGCCTGCAAGCGGAAGCGAAAGCTCCTTCCCTCCCACCGAGGTCCAGGTTCGTCCCATGTCATTCGTCTGAACGGCATAAAGATTTGTCCGCCTGTCAACATTGCCACCGGGGTGGTAATTGAAGACAGAAACAAGCTTTGATCCGTGTACCGCGCTTACCTGGTAGTGACCTCCCATCCCCGCGAGTTTCAATGGCGGATTGCCGGAAATCCCGTGAGAACCGGTATCCCAGTACAACTCACGTCCGTTTGTATACCTTGTAAACATAAAAATGAATCCTTTCCCCGGGATCAGCCAGGGCTGAGGGTATGTCATTTCTCCTTCGTATATCTTTTCAAACTTCGCGATTGAATAAGGCTCGCTGCTCCTGAAGATTAAACCCGGCCTTGTCTTTCCCCTTCCGCTCACGAATAC
>JALOMK010000033.1 GCA_025455505.1 Bacteroidales bacterium | reverse complement strand
GCAAGCTTTGAACGGACAGGCTGAAAACAAAAAACCTGCCGCCATTCGGCGGCAGGTTTGCATTGTCTTTGCGGAGAGAGGGGGATTCGAACCCCCGGTCCGCCGGAAGGCGGACAACGGTTTTCGAGACCGCCGCATTCGACCACTCTGCCATCTCTCCGGGACCATTAAGGATCCTTTGTCATAACACCAGGGCCTGATGGCGGAAGTGTAGGGCTAAGGGCCTTGTTCAGGCAGTCAAAAATAGCAATTATTTCATTTATGCCCAGCTGATGCACAATATAATATTAATTCATCAGACGCTTTGAACAAATCATGACCGAAGGACTTGTTTAAAAGAATAATTCTCCGTTATTTGCAATGCAATCAGGTATATTCTGACCTGTTTAACCTTTATAGAAATGAAAAAAGAGTCGCTCTTAACAGTTTTAGCAGTTATTATTATTGCCCTTTTCACTACCTGCACCAACTCAACGGTCGAAAAAAGCAGCAATCCCTTTTTCAACGATTTTGATACTCCATTCGGAGTGCCTGCTTTCGGTGAAATACATGCAGCTCACTATATGCCGGCCTTCGAGAGAGGAATGGAAGAAGGACGGGCCGACCTGGAGAAAATTCTCACTCAGAAAGCAGCCCCCACTTTTAAGAATACAATTGAGCCCCTTGACCGTTCCGGCGAATTGCTTGGCCGGGTTTCCTCGGTGTTTTTCGCCCAGTCATCAGCAGCAACAAGCGATTCTCTTCAAAAAATTGAAATCGAAATATCCCCCATCCTTACAAGGTACAGGGACGAAATAATGCTTAACCCTGACTTGTTCAGGAGAGTAAAATCTGTTTACGAGGAACAGGAGCGCTTCAAGCTTACTGAGGAGCAGAAATTCCTCCTTGAGAATCTGTACAAGGGATTTGTGCGAAATGGTGCCGAACTCAGCAGCATTCAGCAGGATACACTTAAATTGCTGAACGAGAAACTTTCTGTTCTGACAGTTAAGTTCAGCCAGAACGTCCTGGCCGAGACTAATAATTACAAAATGTTCGTAGGCGCTGAAGAGGTTGCCGGTCTTCCTGAATCGATTGTGGCTGCAGCAGCCGAAACTGCCGGAGCTGCCGGACAGGAAGGGAAGTGGGCTTTCACAACACAGAGACCAAGCATTTTCCCTTTCCTGCAATACTCAGAGAACAGGAAGCTGAGGAAGGAAATCTACAGTGCATATACGAACCGCGGCAACAACGGCAATGAGTTCGATAACAACCAGGTCCTTGCCGAGATTGTAAAACTCAGGGCTGAGCGGGCAAAACTACTCGGTTACAGGACGCACTCGCACATAGTGCTTGAACCCCGGATGGCCGGCAATCCTGATAATGTATTCAGTCTTCTGGATAACCTGTGGGAAAAGGCAATCCCAGTTGCAAGGGAGGAACTCTCAGAGATGCAGTCCATAGCTGACAGGGAAGGCGCAAAGTTCAGGCTTGAGTCCTCCGACTGGTGGAATTATGCCGAGAAACTGAGAAAGGAGAAGTATGATCTTAACGATACAGAACTGCGTCCATATTTCAAGCTCGAAAATGTACTCGAAGGTGCCTTCATGGTTGCAAATAAATTGTTTGATGTCACTTTCATTCCACTGAAGGACATTCCACTGCCTCATCCCGATGCTCTTGCATTTGAGGTTAAAGAGGCTGACGGTTCTCATACAGGTGTACTTTACATGGACTTTTTTCCCCGCGAGAGCAAGCAGCAGGGTGCATGGTGCGGCGGATACAGGAGCTATCACCTCAAGGGCAAGAAGCCGGTTACACCGGTTGTTACGGCTGTCTTTAACTTTACACCACCCTCAGGAAACGGCCCTGCGCTGATAAGCCTTGAAGAAGCATTGACTCTTTACCATGAATTTGGACATGCCCTTGATGGACTTTTCAATAAGAGTACTTACAACACAACACACATAGCCTGGGATTTTGTCGAACTCCCTTCGCAGCTGATGGAGCACTGGGCTCTTGAGCCGGAAGTTCTTAAAATGTATGCCAGGCATTACAGCACAGGCGAAGCTATCCCTGATGCACTTGTTGAAAAAATTAAGAACAGCAGCTATTTCAACCAGGGCTTTGAAACAGTTGAGTACCTTGCTGCCTCACTCCTTGACATGAAACTTCATACACTGGAGGCTCCTGCAATTATCGATGTACAGTCCTTTGAAAAAGAATACCTTGATAGCAAGGGACTCATCGCAGAGATTATCCCTCGTTACAGGAGCACTAATTTCCTTCATATCGCCGGAGGCTATGACTCCGGATATTACAGTTATATCTGGGCTGCAGTCTATGACAACGACGCTTTTGAAGCTTTCAGGGAAAAGGGTATTTTCAGCAAGGAGGTGGCAAATTCTCTGAGGAAGAATATCCTGGAAAGGAATGGCACGATGGATGCCATGAAGATGTATCTCAACTTCAGGGGACGCGATGCGGCAATCGAACCTCTGCTTAAGAACAGGGGGCTGCTAAGGGAAACCACAGTCAATTAGACTGTCCCCCGGTTTGATTATTACGCTTCTTATTCAGGTAATTATACCTCCTCCAGAAGGGCAGGGATGTCAGTGAAGTTATCCTTACAAGCAACCTTAACGGTTTAATTTTCATGGCATAGTGCATTACCCTGTAAAGGGCGGCGGTGATGAGGACCATCCCGGCAATGCTGATAACCTGGGTGGCAGCCTTCCACCAGAAGGCATCAGGTGCTATGCCTGTTTTGTTGACTATAGTTAACAGAAGCCAGGCATTGGCTGAGGAGAAAATTACCCAGAAAAGTACGGCCATGCCATGCGCTGCATCAATCGCTTTCACGGGACAGTGGTTAAGGCATCTCATGCAGCTTTCACAGCTGAGCTTCCAGTAAGGCCTGCCGGCAACAATACTTATTGATGAAGTGGGGCACTCCCTGATGCATAGTCCGCAGTTGTTGCATTTATCATTTGCAATGAAGGTTTTTGACAGGAAAAACCTGCCGCCAGCGTAGTAAGCCAGAGCAATAGGACTGATGAGAAGGTCAAGCGGAAATGAATATAGTCCGCGGAAGATCTTCCTGCCACTGAGGACATCCGACGCAAATCTCCTGACAATGGGCTCGCAGTGCTCAATTATCGACCAGACAACTTTTTCCTTAATTCCGGGATGCAGCGGAATCCAGTTCGAAGGCATATCAACAGGACGGCAACCTGTGCATTTGTATCCCTTCAGCCACAGAAGGAATGCCGGCAGCATCAGGGCCACCCCGCTTAGCCCCGGCATAAAGATCTTCGATAGCTTCATCCCTGCCCTGGTGTTCATGAGAAAGACATCAGTGCCCAAGCCCCGGGGAAAAGAAGCAATGAATTTCAGCATAATGGGAGCTGCATTGAACCCGTGAGTAGGGTAGACAAAGCCTATAAGGTTTTTACTCCCGGGCGCTGGCATTGATATGTTTTCAAGCCTGTCGATCCGCTGAACCTTTATTTCGATGCCTCTTGCTGAGGCCTCTGCTGCAAACCACTGTGATACAAGCCTGGCATTACCGGTGCCGGTGATGTAATAAATCCAGAGATTATCACATTTATCCATTGCTTAAAATGATTATTAAAGCTGACAGTTTAGCTGCGCATGCTAATTTACCGATTATCGGTTTACATTTGCATAAAAAATTGAACTGTGGCAACAATAAGCCTGCTTGGACTGACATATGATGAGATTCAATGCATTCTGGCCCCGCTGGGTTTCAGCTCTGCTCAGGCTCTGGCTGTTGCAAAATCAGTTTACAGGAAAAGGATATCAGATTTCAGCGAAATTGAAGGAATTTCCGGCATACTAAAAAATAGCCTCAGGACTCACGCCGTCACCGGGTTATTCCCCCCCGAATCGTCTGGCGAGTCATCGGACGGAAGCATCAAGTATATTTTCAGAAATGCCGATGGCCTGGTTTATGAAACAGTATTTATACCGGATTCGCGAAGGGTAACTGTTTGTGTTTCGAGCCAGAGCGGCTGCAGGATGGGTTGTACTTTCTGTGCAACATCAGGTCTCGGATACAGGGGGAACCTGAATGCCGGAGAGATTATAAACCAGGTATTATCCCTGCCCGGGGCTGACAAGGTTACAAATGTGGTATTTATGGGCATGGGCGAACCCATGGATAACATTGAAGAAGTTCTGAAGGCATGTTTAATAATGACAGCCGATTACGGTCTTGCCCTGGGGCGGAGGAACATTACAGTATCAACGGTTGGAATAAGCAGCGCCGTCAGGGAGTTCCTTGAGAAGAGCGGTTGCAACCTTACGCTCAGCCTTCATTCTCCATTCCAGGAGGAACGCGGGACTGTAATACCGGTTGCAAAAAGATATCCCTTCAGCGAGATGCTGGACCTCATGAAGGAACAAGTGACGCTCAGAGGCCGGAGAATGAGCGTAGCATACGTGATGATAGCAGGAATCAATGACACTGAACGACATCTCGCGGGGCTTGTTGAACTGCTCAGGGGGTCTGCAGTGAGGGTTAACATTCTTCCATATCACAATACAGGCAGGGATGAATATGTTTCCTCCTCCCCTGAGAAAATGCTATATTTCAAGCACAGGCTTGTGACTTCAGGTATTTCAGCATCGGTAAGGCAATCGAGGGGGGCAGACATCAATGCTGCCTGCGGTCTCCTTGCAGCCGGTATCAATCGTGCCTTATAGGGTTGATCATCTGGAACATGTGTTCATCATAAAAACCGTCGGAGTTACAAATCCAATCCTTCTTTATCCCGGTTTCTACAAAGCCCTGTTTCCTGAAGAGTTCCATGCTTTCTGTATTTGTGGCAATGATACTGCAATATATCTGGTGCAGGTGGAGCGTGCGGAAGCAGTAATTTGTCAGGCATGTCAGGGCCATTGAAGCATAACCCTTCCTCCTGAATTTTTCATCTGCAATAAGAATCCCTATGCCCGCACGCCTGTGGAAGGGATCGAAATCGAATAGGTCAATAGTCCCGATTGTTTCCCTTGTTTCATTCACAGCTATCATAAGCCTCAGCTGGCCGGTTTCATAGATGCTGCGGTGTGCATCCTCCAGATATCTTTTCAGGGTGAACCTTGAAAAGGGCGTAATTGTATTGCTGATAACCCAGTTATCGCTGTCGTTTTCCCATTCGTAAAGCAACTCAAGGTCCTCCGGTTCAAGAGCTCTGAGCCTGATGTCTTCGTATTTCATAAAAAGTATATTGCAACAGTTCTTATTTCCTTATATCTATCAGATCGTTATCCCTGACGAATGCGTCGCTGAAACCGGCGGCTTTTATCTCTTCAAGCTCATCCCTTGCCTTTGACACCGTATTGTATTCGCCGCAAAGATACCTGTAATAACCGTCGGTTGAAAACACTTCCCTTACACCGGGCACAGCAGAAAACTGTTTCATTGGAATGGGTTTCCTTGCAGCCCTGAGCTGAATTGTATAGCCCCTTCCCGTATTTACAGGCCTGGTTTCAGAAAGGGGATTCATCAGGGATCTTGACAGACTGTTAATTTCATATTGTGTCACAATGTAGGCATCGCGGTAACCTTTACCCTTTGCGTATGAGACATATTTCCTTGCATCCGTCTTGCTGTAGAATATTCCCAGTATATATAGTTTAACCGAGTCCAGCTCCACTGTCCTGACAAAGTATCTTTCTGTCATCTTCAGGTTTTCAAAATGCGAATCGGGGATGTCCTTCACTGATTTCAGGAGTACTATGCTGTAACGCATCGAGTAAGGCTGCCTGAGATGATCAGGAGTAAAGGTTTCCTGGCTGAGGGTGATCCCGGTCTGAGGATCGATTATCCCGAAAGTGACCCTCCTGTTGTATTTTCTTCCCTCCGGATTGTCAGAACCATCAGAATTTGTGTTTACAGCGGCATAGTTCGAATTGCCAAGAGCCTTCCTGACGAACCTTGAAGGTGAAATTCCGGCATCGGTGAAATATTTTATTGCTGTCCGTGCTCTCATGTCGGACAGTCTCATGTTGTAATCTGAAGTACCCCGTGCGTCAGTATAACCTGCAACCTCGATCTTAAGATCAGGATATGTAAGCAGGGTTGATTTCAGCTGTTCGAGGTTTGCAATTGCTTCCTGGTTCAGGGCATAGCTGTCGAAATCGAAAAGTATATTCCTTATCGAAAGGAAATCGCGGCTGGCAACCTTCTCGGGGACAAGGGTGGAATTGAAGGCTATGTAGCTTCCCTGGTAGTACAATGGAACATTGAGGTTTATTGTGTCGGGTTTATACCCCGTATGGCTAACTGTAATAACATAATCTCCTGGTTTGACCTCAAACCTGTATGAAGAGGAATCGCTGAATTCTATTTCGCGCCTCAATGAGGATTTATTCGCTTCATTAAGAAGGATCTTTGCTTCTTTCCTCTCCACGCTCATGCCATCGCCAAGGATTACTGAACCGACTGCCAATATTTTCTTATCAGCCGGATCCTCCGCCCTTACTTTATAAATGTTTCTGGCTCCCTTTTCATTATCATAGAGGCTTGTAATATAACCTTCGCCCTTGTAGTTGAGAATAAAGAATGAATTATTCAATGTCGTGTTCAGTTCATAGGGCATTGCAGTAGGGGTTGTCCAGCCACCATACCTGAAAACTGACCTGAACACATCGTACCCGCCCATTGTCACATGGCCTTCCGAGCTGAATAACAGTGAGTTAGTTTCACTGTCAAAGAAGGGTGTATTCTCATTGAAGGGAGTGTTGATTATGTTACCGCAGTTCTCGGGAAGTCTCCAGCTATCCAGTTCATCACGTTCCGCAACCCATATGTCAAGTTCTCCTTCCCCTCCCGGCCGGTTTGATGAGAAATAAAGACTTTTCCCATCCGGAGTGATGAATCCATGAGCTTCCCAGTAAATTGACCTGACGTTCCTCATTGATCTGATCTTTGTCCAGGTTGTATCTGTGCGGCTCACGATATAGAGGTTTCCGTCACCACCGTCATCCATGTAAAGTATCATTTCCCTCCCGTTGCCGGTTATGGAGTTTGTATAAAGTCTTTCATAACCACCAAGTTGCCGTGTTATGTTTGAAGGCTCCTGCCAGGTGTCGTTCTTCTTATAGGAACACATGATCTGCGTTTTGCCGCTGTTCCTGACTGTAAACACAAATACCGAATCATTTTTTGCCACAACCGGGTTGCATGCACCCGGATAAGCAGCCAGCCAGGGTGCAAAATATTCCTTGAGCACAGTCCTGGGCTTTTTTTGCATTTCCATGGCATACTTGCAGTCGCGTATCTGTTTTTCGATGAATTCTTCCTGGAAAACCTCGTTCCCCTCCATTTTCGCAAGGGCAACAGTGTATGCCCTTACAGCCTGTTCAAGGCTGTCGTTCTGATGATAGGCAAGAGCCAGGTACAGGTAGGTATCAAGGGATGCTTTTTCACCGTGCGACACGTATTCTCTCTCGTTTTCCACGATATTTGCCGATGCCTTTTTGAGAAGGGAAAGGGCTTCCTGTTTCTTCCCGTCAATATTGAGGTAGCTCACACCCAGTTTTGCCACTAAGTTAAGATTGTCAGGATAGGCCTTAAGAAGATTTTCATAAAGGATTGCCACCTTCTCATAGTCTTCATCATAATAAAAGGAGATGTCAGCATCAGTGACGGCCTTTATGAACTCTCTTTTAGTAAGTTCCTGGGATATCAGAGGGCTCGTTATCAGGAACAGAATAGTTAGGAAACTTAACTTTCTGTTGTATGGTTTCATTACCTCGATACTATTTTTATAAAGAGATCATCGAGATAGCCCCTTCTTATAAGTTCGAATCTCCATTCATAAGCTTTCTCCTTGCTCTCGAAGGTCCCGGTTGTGTACCTGTAGAACTTATCATCTTCATTGTACATGATCTTGAGATCATTAATATATTTGAAGTAGCTGGGATCAACAGGATTGTACAGCGCCATTACCTGAACAGTGTAATAGAGTATTTCAGAATCCAGGATACTGGTGTCGCTTACATCGTTCACATTGAGGTTCCTGATGAGAATGGCCGAGTCAATCTGGTCGACTTTGGGGATGTCGGCAAGAATGATCCTCTCATAAGCCTGGGGTTTTGGAGGCCTTTTGGCGCTGAGATCGCGTTTTAATACCACATCAAGACTGATATCGGCGGCTATGTCGGTCTCAACCACCGTGGTGTCTATAATCTGGGTAAAGTATCCCACTCCGCTGTAAATAAGCCGGTAGTCACCTGCCTTCACAGTAAAATTGTAGTAACCGTTCTTCTGTTCCGGGTAGCTTGTCTCCAGCGTGTCGCCTGTGGCAGTGTTGAGTATTCTTATTTTGTAATTTTCATCGAAGGCGAGTATAGTATCATTAAGGCTGTAATGACCGTTTATCTCATAAACCTGGTCAATATCGGTTACACCCATAGTCAGGTAGAAGATGTCCTTCTTCTTGTAATCAGTTGTAAAGGAGTAGAAAGCGTTGGCCCCGTTGTTCGCAGGCTGGAAAAACTTATCGTCATCAGGTGAATTAAGGGGAAAGCCCAGGTTATCCGGAACTGACCATCCGGTACCGTCCCTCAGGCTCCTGTAAAGGTCGAAGCCACCCATCGAATTATGGCCTTCGGAACAGAAATAAAGGATTGAATCGTTCGATGTAATGAAGGGCGTATCTTCGTTATAGGCAGTGTTGATCTTGTTGCCAAGATTTACTGCCGGTCCCCAGTCACCTGTTGCATCTTTCTCGGAAACAAAAATATCAAGCCCGCCGTAAAACACGCCTTCCTCCCTGTTGCTTGTGAAATAAAGTTTATTTCCGTCGCGTGAGATTGCCGCGTGCGATTCGTAGTATTTTGTATTTATGTTCCTGTTTAGTTTTTTGATAGGGGTCCATTTCCCGTTCTCAAGATTCGACGAGTAGATCGCCCCGTCGTAATTATCTGTTTTGTACAGGAACAACTCGGTACCGTCATTGTTGAGCGAACAGGATGAGCAATCCTCACCTGCCTTAAGTTCCTGGGTTATTTCGACAGGCACCTGCCAGCGGCCGCGTTCCTTGCGCGAATAGAATATGGCATTGACTGTCCCCCTGGTTTCCGTATACACAATTGAGTTTCCGTCGAAGCTTACAGCCGGGAAATCATTTATAGCTCCCTGGCTGAAGTTGCTGCCCATTGTTTTTTTGCTGAAAAGCACAAGGCTGTCCCTGAATGCAAGGGCATTTTTGCAAGCCTGCAATTGCTGATCGGTAAAACCGATATTCTTCATACCTCCCTTTGCCTTGGTTTCTTCAGCGAGCTTGCTGAACTGAACAAGGGTTGTGAAGCCCTTGTCGATGTCATTATTCACCATGTAGGCTTTTGCAAGATAGAACCAGGCATCGAGAGGAGCCTGTTTTTCCTTGTGTGAATCTGTCTTTGAATTATAGACACATGTCTTTACGGCTTCCTCGAGATATGCGATTGCCTTTTGTTTTTCTCCGGGTATGTTAAGATAGCATACCCCGATTTTATATTTTATGTTCCCGTTATCAGGTGTCTCAAGAAGCAGGTAGAGCTGGTTGGCAAGCTCATATTCCTCGAAAAGATAATATGATTCAGCCTGGAGGAAAATCTCCTTTCGTTCGGCTTTCGACTGTGGGCTCGCTGTAATAGGTAGTAAAACAAGTGCAAGAAATTGCAGGAGACGGAAGATGTTTTTCACACTGAAGTTTGCCATGCTAGCAAATATAATAAAATTTCTATACCATCTTTACCGGTGGAAACAATATTGTTATTTCAGGATGACCCTGTAAATATCCTCCCTCCCGTATCCTTCCGTGTCCCTCCTCAGGGAGTAATATCCCGACAGGCCATCGCTGGCCGGCATGAAAAATACATTATCGTCCGGGGTATTCACGGGATAACCGAGATTTGAAGGTTTGCTCCACAGGCTGTTTGACTGAAACTCGGATCTGAAAATATCATAGCCCCCCATGTTTTCGTGGCCCTGGGAACAAAAGAAGAGCAGGCTGCCTCCCTTTATGAGGAAGGGTCTGTCCTCGTTGAATTCAGTATTGATTTCCGGACCAAGGTTCACCGCTGGACCCCAGTCGCCCTTAACTTTCCTGGATATGTAAAGGTCAAGACCTCCGAAACCTCCGGGACGGTCGGAAGCAAAAATAAGGGTCTGCCCGTCTTCAGACATGAAACCGTGAGATTCCCAGTATTTTGTATTTATATTCCTGTTGAGTTTCTGGACTTTGTTCCAGGTCTTCCCGGAGAATGAGCTTACATAGATGTCACTGTTTGTATTGTCGTCCTTCGACAGGAAAAGTACTTTACCGTCGGAGGAGAGGCATGAAATGAAAATATCACCGTCGATCTGAAGTTCAGGAGTCAGGTTTACAGGATATCCCCATTTATCTTTTTCCCATTTTGACACATTACTGCATCGTAGAATTTGAGGGAGGTCATAAAAGCCAGGCTTTTTCCGTCAGCAGATACAACGGGATTGAAGTTTGATTTGTCATCATTCACTGTCTCGCCGAGATTTTCCTCCGAAAACTGAACAGGTGATTTTATAAGTTCCTTTGCAGTTTCACATGTTTTGATTTCGTGTTCAATGAAGCGCCGGTTCTCCCTGTCATCCGGAAGCAGGGTAAGGGCATATTTCTCAAAGGTTTCCCTGGCCTCGTCGAAGCGGTAATTAATACGGTAGGCACGTGCAAGTTCATACAGGGCGTCGTAAGGAGCTGCCATTTGAGTGACAGAACCTTCCCTGTGTTTTGCAGAGATATTCTTTGCGGCCTTTTCGAGGTATTCAACGGAGAGGTTTTTCCTGCCGTCCATATTCAGGTAGCAGACGCCAATCCTGTATG
>JALOMK010000303.1 GCA_025455505.1 Bacteroidales bacterium | reverse complement strand
AACATTGCTTCGATTACTGCCGATCCTGACTGGGACTTCCCCTCGCTTTCTCCGCTCATAAATGAAATCAGGCGCGAACGGCGCATAGAAATGGCGTTTGAAGCCCAGAGGTGGGACGATCTTGCAAGGTGGAAGGCTCATTCCGTCTTTGCCGGCAAAAGACCAAAGGGCATTAAGTATGTCGGCTCAAATCTGGAGGGTACCTACAAGGATGCACAGGGCAATCCGACAATTGTGCTCGGACAGAACCTCTATGTCGATTCAAACGGGAACATCGATCCTTACCAGATAAAGTTCCCTGCCGGACTCGGATTTAATCCTGCACGCGATTATCTTTCACCAATACCGACAGACGAACTGACACTTAACAAGAATCTTGTTCAGAACCCCGGATGGTAATAGCGTTCATCATATTTGTTATCCTGGTTTCGGGCTGTACTACGAGGGAAGTGACGGTTGCAGGCCTGCTTGACGACATGTCCTCAAGGAAGTCACTGACTTATTTCCCCGTTCCTGGCTACAGGCTTATGCAGGCCAGCAGTTACAACAGGGAGTCGGTGGCTCCTGACAGTGCCGGCTGGTTTGCAAATGCCGACATGTCGCACTTCATAAGAGTTGAGGAAAATGAAGGAAGGAGAGAGTTCGTTATGCTTGATGCCGAAGGACCGGGAGCAATTGTCAGGTGGTGGATGACTTTCTACAAGGCCCAGGATGGGATTATAAGGATCTATATCGACAACGACAGCACAGCACGCGTCGAAGGTACCCCGGCCAGCCTGCTTTCGGGCACTGATCTTGCACCCTACCCGTTCTCAGCCTCAGTGCAGGAAGGCGCCGACTTAGGCGAACCCGGCCGGAACTATGATTATAACCTCTACATGCCAATAACATTCGAAAAACACCTCAAGATTACATATGAGTGTGATTCGCTGAGGCTGCTTTTTGATTATGAGGGAAAAACGGTGCCACGGGGATACTACTGGCCAGATGTATTCTACAACATCTGTTACAGGATCTATGTTAAGGATACTCCGGTTGAATCATTCAGCATGCAATCGCATGTCCGGGCCCTCAGCAATGCTGAGCAAACCAGTGCAATCCTTCTTTCTGAACCTCCCGGGTCAGCCGGCACAAAGGTCTTTGAAGGAGAATTATCACCGGGTGATTCCCTCGTTTTTACTTTAGTGCAGGATAATTCAGCGATAAGTTCGCTTGTAGCGGAGATCTCAGCAGGCAATATGAACCAGGCTCTCAGGAGCACCGTAATAGCCATGAGCTTCGACGGGGTGCAAAGCGTCTGGGTACCTGCAGGGGAGTTTTTCGGGACAGGTTATTCGCTGAAGCCTCACAGTACCTGGATGAATGCGAGGGACGATAAAGGTGTGATGAAATCATTCTGGGTCATGCCTTTCAGGAAAAGCTGCAGGATCAGCTTTGTCAACTTTGGCACGGAGAGCGTATCAGTAAGAGGCAGCGCAGGAACAGAGAAGTACCGCTGGCAACGGAATTCAATGTATTTCGGGGCTGCCTGGCATGAATACTACAATATCCGGACCCGTGACAGCTCAGGCTCGCCAATCGACCTTAACTTCATTCAGATATCCGGAAAGGGACTCTATGCCGGCGACCAGGTGACTCTTTTCAACAATACATGGCACTGGTGGGGTGAGGGTGATGAGAAGATATTTGTCGACGGAGAGTCCTTCCCCTCAAGTTTCGGGACAGGTACTGAGGACTATTACGGATACTCTTTCGGACGCCAGGAGGCCTTCTCCCATCCCTTCATCGCGCAGCCCGAAGGAAAGGGAAACATGAATTTCGGACCGGTAGTAAATATGCGTCACCGCTCACTCGACGCTATTCCTTTCCTTAGCTCCATCGATGCAAATATGGAACTCTGGCACTGGGCGGATGTAAGGCTCAACTATGCGCTGACAACTTATTTCTACGCTGAGCCGGGGAGTAAGATTAATATCAGGCCTGACCCGGATGGAGTGAGGCGACATGTCATACTCAGCAGGGAAGATTTTGTGAACAATGTAAAATAATGAGGAAATACGTCATGGCCAGGTGCAATATGAAAAATGCCGGTCTCTTTTGTTCAGTTTTGGTCTTGCTTGTTGGAGCCTGCAACAGGGGTGAATCGTATTATACGGCATCTGATTTTCATGCTGTGGAAAAATGCGATGCCCATTTTCATTATCTTACATATGATACAGCATACATGGCTTTTGCCAGGTCAATTAATTTCAGGCTCCTGACACCTGTCTGGGATGGAGAGGAGGCCCCCGTAAATGAACAGATCAATATTGCCGCATCGATAAAAAAGTCATACCCGCACGATTATGCATTTTTCGGAACCTTTGCCGCGGACAGCTTTCAGAGGCCTGATTTTAATGAGTATGTGGAAAGATCGATAAGGAATTTCATGAGTGAAGGAGCTTCGGGTCTGAAACTGTGGAAAAACATCGGCATGGTTTTGAAAGACAGCTCCGGGAAATATTTAATGATCGATGACCCGGTCTTTGGCTTCATGTTCACATTTCTTGTACGTGAAAAAATCCCTGTGATAGCACACCTTGGAGAACCGAAAAACTGCTGGCTGCCGCTGGAAGAAATGACAGATCCCGGCGATGCATCATATTTCAGGAACAACCCGCAGTTTCATATGTACCTGCATCCGGAAGTGCCTTCATATGAAGAACAGGTACAGGCAAGGGATAATATTCTTGCAGGGTATCCAGGGCTTGACTTTACGGGAGCTCACCTTGGAAGCCTGGAATGGAGCGTGGATGAACTTGCAAAGCGCCTTGATGCCTATGGGAATTTCAGTGCCGACCTGGCTGCACGGATCTTCCATCTGCAGCTTCAGTCAGAAAAGGACTATGAAATAGTGAGAAGTTTCATGATCCGCTACCAGGACAGGCTTATATACGGTACCGACAACGAAGTGCACGACAGGCCTGGTGTTGCATCCGCGGAAATATGTACAAAACTTGAAAAAGGCTGGTACAATCACTGGTTGTATTTTGCGACCGACTCCGTGATTAACGGTGTGAAGGGACTTAAACTCCCCGCCTCTGTAATTGACAAGCTATACTACACGAATGCATCGCGGTTTTTTAAGAAATGATTGTCAGTTGCCGGGGATATAAAATGCAGGACCTTTGACACAGATGATTCCTGTAATTTACAGCTTGATAATGTTTGGATTTAGAATACACGATCACTAAATTGAAAATCAGACGAAAGGATGAGGAGAAAGTACCTGTTGTTTATTGTTCCGGTTATAATATTCCTGGTGAGCGCCTGCCGTGAGAAAAGCTATACAGTTACAATCGGCGATCTGTTTGATGAAATTTCCGACCTGACACGGCTTGCAAGCATGCCTGAGATACATTACAGAACTGTCCAGTACAGTTGAAACAGCCTGATTCAACCGGCATTGGAGAATACCTGATACTCGATGTCAGGAAACCGGGAGTTATTCAGCGTTTATGGACAGCTTCAATAACAGGGAAAATAAGGCTCTTTCTTGACAATGATGAGAAACCTGTTTATTCCGGGGATGCAGGGGATTTCTTCCGGAAACCCATTGAAGTGCTCGCCGGCATCATTGATACAACCGGCGCTTTAAGTTTCCTGCGGCAGTTCGACGCCACATACCTTCCTGTATCTTTTTCAAAGAGTTGCCGGATTGAGTGGGTTGGCAACATAGCTGAACCGCATTTCTATCATGCCGGCCTCAGGATTTATGATGAAGGCACGGAGGTCGAGCCATTTACAGCGGAGGCTGTAAGGAGGCACATTGAGAAACTTGCACAGCAGGGACGCCTGATTTCATCTCCCGACGACATGGTCGCAGGTGCTGCCAGCATGAAGGAGAAAATCCTTTCAATAGAACCCGGCGAAACAAAGTTACTCAAGGATCAGGATCGGGGTAAGATCAGAAGATCTTGAGAATTGCCTCAGGCAAAACATACTCAGCATTTACTTCGACAATGCCGCGACCCCGCAGGTACACGCCCCGCTGGGTGACTTCTTCGGTGCAGCGCCCGGTCTGAATCCTTTTCATTCACTTCCATTTACTGTATCGCCTGACACCACAATGGTTTGCAGGTTCCTGATGCCTTACAGGAACTCTGCCAGGATTGAAATCCGCAACCTGTCAAAGGAGGCAGTCGTGATCAGTTCAGAGATTAGTACCCGCGAATGGCGATGGATCGAAGGTGAGACAATGTATTTCAGAGCGGCCTGGAAAATGGCTCACGACCTTACTGCTTACAATACAGATGGCAAAGTGTATGATATGAATTACCTCGATATTCAGGGTGCAGGGCGGCTGGTTGGTGCGGCGACGTTTTTATACAATCCCAGCCCGGTGCCTACCTCCTGGGGTAACTGGTGGGGGGAAGGTGACGAGAAAATATTCGTCGACAGCGATACTTTCCCGTCATTTTTCGGCACCGGCTCGGAGGACTATTACAATTACTCATGGTCATCTGCTGAGATCTTTTTCCACTCATACTGTGCACAACCCCGGAATGACGGTCCAGGCAACAGGGGTTATGTTTCCAATTTAAGATGTCATATTGCTGATGATATACTCTTTGGAAAAAGCCTGAATTTCAATATGGAGTTAAGACATCATGGCGTAGTGCCCGGTGTTTCATATGGCAGCATTGCATACTTCTATGCGTTGCCATCGGCGAACTATGTAGCGGCGGAGATTGACAGTGACGATATCAGAGATATCAGGTATTCAGGATGGACGCCGCTTGCTTACCTGGGTTGCGCAGGGTATATGTTTTTACAGGCTGAAGACCTGGCCATGGAAAATAGTTCCGCGAAGGTGGAGGAAGACGGATTCGCGGCTGGCGGAAAAATTTTGAAGTGGCGGCCCGGTGGAGGCAGCAATGAGCTGACACTTGTGATACAATCTGAAAGGCCCGACCATGAATCAAGGATAGGGCTTACGCTGGCGCACTCGCCAACAGGGGCCATTGTTTCTTTTTCTTTTAACGGGGAAAAGCTTAAATTCGATGATAAGGATTCTTTGATCACTTACATGAGTAGCAGGACTGTGCTGAATAATCATTTTTCTTCAAAGATTTTGCTAAAAAAAGGTAATAATAAGCTGATTTTAAAATCGGAAGACGTTGCCCCGGGTAGTGAGACCGGTATCGATTTCATATGGCTTCGAAACCCGTAAACCAGACAATGAAATATTATTCCAACATGATACAGAAAATATTAAAATTCACCTTTTCAGCTGCTTCAGCGCTGTTATTCATAGCATGTGCCAATAATTCAAAAGAAATCAAGCCTGAAGGTCATAAGTTTAACGGCAGCTACACCGGCGAGTACCTCGACCGGGTATCATTTCCTATTGGAGGGATAGGGGCCGGGATGTTCTGCATGGATGGAACAGGGTCCATTTCCCATCTTTCCGTGAAAAATAAACCCGAAATCTTTAACGAGCCAATAGCTTTTGCTGCAATAAGCGTTAAAGGAGCGGAGAACGGCGCAAAGGTCCTAGAGGCACAGGTGCCGCGATGGAAACTATTCGGACCCGGCGGGACAGGCAATGGCGCACCGGGCAAGATGTATGGTCTGCCACGTTTCGGGAATGGTGTTTTTTTGCCTCGTTTCCCCTTTGCGACACTCAACCTGTCTGACAGTGATATTCCCCTCGATGTCGAAATAACGGGGTGGAGTCCTTTCATCCCGACAGATCCCGATAATTCAAGCCTTCCTGTTGGTGCGATGGAGTACAAATTCACTAATAACTCCTCAAAAGCAATGGAAGCGGTCTTTTCCTGGAACTCGAGGAATATTGTTGTTGAGTGGGTTGGGAAAATTTCTCCGGTAAAAAATGGATTCACAATGTCGGTTAATCCGGCCGATGACGGTGATCTGGGGAAAACAGGTCTTTCAGTATTCATTGATGATGATAATGCAATAGTTGATTATTGCTGGTTCAGGGGCGAATGGTTCGATCCGCATATGATGCTCTGGAAAAATATCGAAACCTGCAATATCCCATCCAATCCTCCGGCAGAGCAACCGGCGCCGGGAGCATCTGTATATCTCCCTTTTAAGCTCGGACCGGGAGAAGAAAAAACAGTAAAGGTCTGCTTTGCCTGGTATATGCCTGAATCAGGGCTTTCAATCGGGAACATCCCCGGTACATCGGTCAGGCTCTCCCCTTATGCACCATGGTACAGCGGCAGATTCGGGAACCTTTCTCAACTCTCCGAGTACTGGAGGACGAACTACGATGATCTTCGAAAGAAAAGCAAGCTTTTCAGTGAGGCATTCTTTTCTTCAACATTGCCACCGGAAGTCCTGGAAGCAGTTGCTGCCAATCTTACTATACTCAAGTCGCCCACCGTTCTCAGGCAGCAGGATGGACGGCTATGGGGCTGGGAAGGCTGTAGCGATGCAGAGGGGTGCTGCCACGGAAGTTGTACCCATGTATGGAATTATGCACAGGCTATTCCTCACCTGTTTCCTTCCCTGGAGAGAACACTTCGTGAGACTGAATTCCTTGTAAGCCAGAACAATGACGGACATCAGAATTTCAGGTCGAATCTTCCTCTATCGGAACCACCGCATAACTTTTACGCGGCGGCTGACGGGCAGCTCGGCGGGATCATGAAAATATACCGCGACTGGAGGATCAGCGGGGATACTGAATGGATGAGAGGTCTTTATCCCAGGGTAAAGGCCAGTCTTGAGTATTGCATCAGGACATGGGATCCGGGGCTGAAAGGCATTATTGAGGAACCTCATCACAACACCTATGATATAGAGTTCTGGGGTCCTGACGGGATGTGCACAAGTTTTTACCTCGGTGCACTGACTTCAATCATTGAAATGAGCAAAGCCGTTGATGAGCCTCACGAGCGCTACGACAGTCTGCTTGAGAGGGGAAAGGCATTTATTGAAAACGACCTCTATGACGGAGAATACTTCATTCAGCAGGTTAAATGGGAGGGACTGAGGTCTCCGAACCCTGTAGAGGCAGCAAAGAGCAGTTACCGCACCAACTATAGTCCGGAGGCTATTGAACTGCTCAAACTTGAGGGACCGAAATATCAATATGGAAAAGGATGTCTCTCTGACGGGATCCTCGGGATGTGGCTTGCCACTGTATGCGGTCTGAAGGAGGAGGTTGACAATGACAAGGTAAAGAGCCACCTGCTGGCAGTACATAAATACAACCTGAGGGATGACCTGACGGACCATGTGAATCCCCAGAGGCCTACATATGCAGCGGGGTCTGACGGGGGTCTTCTCCTCTGCACCTGGCCTAAGGGGGGAAAACTTTCACTTCCCTTTATTTACAGTAACGAGGTATGGACGGGGATAGAATACCAGGTAGCGAGCCATCTCATGTTCAAGGGAGAAGTTGAGAAAGGTCTCGATATCGTC
>JALOMK010000302.1 GCA_025455505.1 Bacteroidales bacterium | reverse complement strand
AATACCCAGGATTCTCAAGGCTTACGCAAGGCAAAAACACTGAGCAGGCGCACTGTAATTAAAAGCCTGATGTTTGTGCCAGTCCAGGTAAAACTCTTTCAGGATGTTATGGCTTCCCGGGGAACCAGCGCCGGGCTTCCGCCGGTTAATGATATGACGGGAGCTAATAACTCCGGGCTAAGGGTGAAACTTTACGATGATGTATTTACACCAAACAAGCCGATGGGTAAAGGGCAGGGAATCTTGCCGGGACGTGTCAGCTGGGTATGGAATCCTTCAGCTACAAACCCCTCCTGCGCAAATATCCCGCTTGCGGCAGGGATGAGTGCAGATAATTACGATGCCTGGTTCATGGATAAGAACACCAGCCAGGATCTTGTAGATAAGATGCTTGCTGACGGACTGTGCTCAATATCAGGCAGAAAAAAGACCGGGGAAGCCTGGAACAGCATTTTCAGGTACCACAACCTTAAAAGGGGAAAAGGAGAAGTCTCCTACAAAAAAGGAGAAAAGATCTATCTCAAACTTAACAGGACAGCCGCATCGGGAGCAATAAACCAGGATTACATAAGGCAGACCGACAAGCCACTGGCCCTGGCTTTCGAGACATCGCCACAGATCGTCCATGCAATGCTCAGGCAGCTTGTAAACGTGGCCGGTGTACCCCAGGAATCTATTTTTGTGGGAGACACGATGCGGAATCTCTACCAGGATGAATTCATGAAATATTATGCAGAGTTCCCGAAGGTCAATTATCTCTCGAGTTTCGGCAACAACGCCGGAAGGGTCAAATCGGGAGAGAGCGCCACTGACCTTATATTTTATTCTGATAAAAAGACTGTCATGCCCGAGGCAGGTTCGGATAAGCTATATACAGTGATGGAAGAGGCTGATTACCTGATCAACCTTCCCTCAATGAAGGGACATAACCTGGCTGGCATAACTCTCTGCGCCAAGAATCACTTCGGGACACATGTCCGGCCCAGGGCCGCCCACCTTCATCCCGGGCTCAATACAGATCCTGCCCGCAAGGGTTATGGGCACTACAGGGTTCTCGTTGATATTATGGGAAACAAACATACGGGTGATAAAAACCTGTTCTACATACTGGATGCACTATGGTCAGGCTCAAACTGGAACGGGCTTCCGGTTAAATTCCAGATGCCTCCTTTCAACAACCACTGGAGCTCTTCGCTTTTTCTATCGCTCGACCCCGTGGCAATAGAATCTGTGGCAGCCGACTTCCTCAGGACGGAATTCTCATATCCTGAGCACAATGTTTCTTATATCAGCGAACCGGGGGTCGATGATTATCTTCACCAGGCTGCAGATCCCGGCAACTGGCCTGCAGGCATCATCTATGCTCCCAACGGCGACAATGTCCCCATGAAGGGCCTCGGCGTTCATGAACACTGGAACAATCCCGTTGACAAGATGTACTCACGTAACCTCGGGAAAACCGAAGGAATTGAACTTATTAAGATAGTACAATCGTAATAAGGCAACGGTTTATTCAGGATTTGTTCAAGGCCTGGCCAGGCTCTGTAAAAGCCAGCCTGTATGAAGGTACCTGAGATTCACTTCCATCGTGGTTCGCTAGCGAGGTCCATCTGCGTGGCGACCTGCATCGATATCCCCATGGCGCGCCATTCCTCCGACATAAGCCTTCCGTACTCGGTCCCTGCCCCGGGATCGAAGGTTGAAGCCAGTATTGTTTCCTTCTCACATAGAAACACGGTAAGGAATATTTTTCCCGCCGGAAAAGTTTTTATACGCTAATATCCCATGCCATACCACTCTCGAATTACAGGCTTCTGGTGAGGGATCAGAGCAGGTTGTCAAGCCTGAGAGTTGACCAATGTCCCTGGAATCTGCGCTTGAAAGAGGGACGGATCGTCAGTGCCGGTTAATTCTAGTCCGTGCTTAAGAAATAAATTACAATGACTCCGAAAAAAATAACTACACATGAAAGGATCAGGACAGGAGGAGGCAGTGTTTTCGATTTCTTGAGCATTAGTTCTATATCTTTCATCCGCCGGAAATAGATAATTGTCACCAGGGCCATCATAACAGTACCTGAGATTGTAAGCAGCAAACCTGATACATGCCCGTTTGTGACAAGTGCCTCTCCGGTGGCTATGCGAGCTTCGTGCAAGGCAAGTGATCCCTTGTCGAGTGCGAATCCTGCAGTAATAAGTGTCAGGACTGTACGCACCCAGGCAAGCAATGTTCTCTCGAATGCCAGCTTTGTGCGTTCAAGGGCGACATCAATCCGGGGGTCATGGACCGGATCCGCAGAGGTGCCGGTCAGTGGTTCGTTTTCCATATTCCTGTTTTGTTAGTAGTTTCCGGCTTAGTTTTATTCAAACCAGCTCCCTGATCCTGATCCTGTTTTAAGGTTACATCGAGATAAACCGAATGCCGTCCATAGGTTTCAAAGAACGGCTTGAAGACAATTCCGTCAATATTGAACTCAGGCTTTGACGGATCATGAGATGAGCCTGCATAAGCCCGGGCGAGGGCGCTGAAGAACTGACCTGTTGCATTACCACGGAGTTTTGTTTGCTGGCTGTCCCGGCCCCCCGGCGCCCCGGCTCCTTCCTGCTCTGATTCTGAATGCTTTCATAAGGTTCACCTGTATGTCACTTCAAGTATTTCATAAGTTATGTTATCCTGATTCCGCTTCAGAGTAATGCGGTCACCGGCTTTCTTATTGAGCAATCCTTTCGCCATAGGTGATATGAAAGATAATTTTCCTTTCGCCACATCCGCCTCATCAACGCCTGTAATTTTGAAAACCTGGACAAGACCCGAATCCTGATTTTTAAGCGTCACTGCTGCTCCGAACATAATTTCACTTCCCTGCTGTCCTGTATGCTCCACAAGTCTTGCTTCTGAAATCCTTTCATTCAGCAGGTTGAGTTTCGCGTTTATAAAGTTCTGGGCTATGCGGCGTTCATTTTCATTTGTATTGACGAGGGACTCCCTTTCAGACATCAGTTCCTCCCTTTCCCTCAGAAGCTGATCCATTCCCTCAGCGGTTACGAAGTTAGGGACTCCGGCCGGCAGGTAAGCCCTCTGCGGCACCAGCGGAACATCCTCCTGGTCTCCTTCCCTTACAAATCCCCTGCTCATAATACCCTTGTTTTAAGTAATGAAGAACCTGTTTCCGTTTGTTTCAATGCAGCAACTAATGATTTCAACCTGACAAATTCAAAAATATAAAATTATCTGCACTAATAAGGAAGGTCCGGTAACGTGGCGATTTAAGCCCGGTAATTTCGCAAATTGCGGGGATTTAATAAAAGAATCCGTATAATTGCTTTCTGGATAAAGCACCCGGCAGATTGCACCAATATTTCCAGCAGGTGCATCTATATTTAAAAAACAGATAAATAATATGACATGATTTTGAAACGAATAATCTTTCTCCCTCTTATAATTCTCTCCGCCTGCAGCAATCCACCCGCACCTGTGGAAACTCAACCCAAAAAGGAAAAGACAGCAAGGCCAAAAGCTCCGGAGGCAAAGCCTGCCGCCAGTCCCTGGAAAGTCGGATCATATGCTCCAAAAGAAGGAGAGA
>JALOMK010000032.1 GCA_025455505.1 Bacteroidales bacterium | reverse complement strand
GCCAGTGGGTGATCCCCGGCATTATAATGTCACTGAAATCTCTCATTAAGGAGCCGAAGGGCTCAGGATCTGAGGGAGGGCCGCCCGGGAGCATTTTAAATATTTCTCCTGGGGCTGACTGTGATTTAACGGGAAAGCTTTCAACATTCTCCATGTATGAAGCCATCCAGTCTACAAGCTCATGTGCCTGTCTGCGGAACTCTTCAGGCTTCATTGCAGGGATATTAGCTTACTGAATCTGCGAGAAGGATTATCCTGTTCGCCTTCACTTCTATCACACCTCCGTTTATTTCATACCTGCTTTCGCGGCCTTCCATGTCGTGCATGATCACCGGGCCGTTCTCCAGGGTCGATACTATCGGAGCATGGTCCTTCAGCACCTGGAAGGAGCCCTTTTTCCCCGGAACTCTTACTGATTTTACCTCCCCTTCAAAGATCTTTTTGTCGGGGGTGATAATCTCGATCTTCATTTACTTATCAGTTATTTTGACTGGGCAAGAATCTTCTCGCCCTTTTCAATTGCGTCTTCTATTGTTCCGACAAGGAGAAAGGCAGCCTCGGGGTACTGGTCCACCTTGCCGTCCATGATCATGTTGAATCCCTTGATTGTATCCTCAATCGATACGAGGGCTCCCTTGATGCCAGTGAAGTTTTCGGCGACATGGAAAGGCTGCGACAGGAAGCGCTGCACTCTCCTGGCCCTGTGCACGACGAGCTTGTCTTCTTCAGAAAGCTCATCCATACCAAGGATAGCGATAATATCCTGAAGTTCATTATATCTCTGAAGAAGCTCCTTCACGCGCTGGGCGCAGTTGTAATGAGCTTCTCCTACAATCTCGGGAGTGAGTATCCTTGATGTTGAATCGAGTGGATCAACAGCCGGGTAAATGCCGAGTTCTGAAATCTTCCTGCTTAGAACAGTTGTTGCATCGAGGTGCGCGAATGTTGTTGCAGGGGCGGGGTCTGTGAGGTCGTCGGCCGGCACATACACTGCCTGGACTGATGTAATTGAACCGTTCTTTGTAGAGGTGATCCGCTCCTGCATGATCCCCATCTCGGTTGCAAGGGTAGGCTGGTAGCCCACGGCCGAAGGCATCCTTCCGAGAAGAGCCGACACTTCCGAACCTGCCTGTGTGAAGCGGAATACATTATCCATAAAGAAGAGGATGTCCCTTCCTCCGCTCTTGCCATCGCCATCCCTGAAGTGTTCTGCAACTGAAAGGCCGGAAAGGGCTACCCGGGCCCTTGCCCCCGGAGGCTCGTTCATCTGTCCGAAAACAAGTGCAAGCTTTGACTCCAGGAGGGCATCCATGCTAACTTTTGAAAGATCCCACCCCCCCGAAAGCATATTATCAAGGAATTCCGGGCCATAGTTTATTACGCCTGCCTCAATCATTTCCCTGAGGAGGTCGTTGCCCTCCCTCGTTCTTTCTCCCACTCCGGCAAATACGGAAAGCCCGGAATAAGCTTTGGCTATATTGTTAATAAGCTCCAGTATCACAACTGTCTTCCCTACGCCGGCACCGCCGAAGAGGCCGATTTTTCCTCCCTTGGAATATGGTTCAATGAGGTCGATGACCTTGATCCCTGTAAAAAGAACCTCCTTTTCTGTTGAAAGCTCTTCAAAAGTCGGTGGTTTCCTGTGTATCGGATAGCCTCCCTTGCGTTCAAGAACACCGATACCGTCGATTGCCTCGCCAGTGACATTCATCAGCCTGCCCTTTATCTGGTCTCCGATAGGCATTGTAATCGGCTGTCCTGTCGCCACAACCTCCATGCCTCTCTGAAGCCCGTCTGTTGAGTCCATGGCTATTGTCCTGACAGTCCTCTCGCCGATATGCTGCTGGCATTCAACCACCAGGACCGATCCGTCCTGACGCTTAATTTCGAGTGCATCATAAATGTCAGGCATTTCAAGTCCCTGCTTATCAAAAATAACATCAACCACTGGTCCGATGATCTGGCTGATTCTACCGGTATTTTGTGACATATTAAATGAAATTATTTATGGTTTCTACAAAATTCATTTTACTCTCCCGATAAGCGATTCAGCAAGACCGGTAATCTCTCCCTTTCTCTTCCTGTTAGCGCTCACCTTATCAAGTTTACCAAATGCTATGTTAATATAATCGTTTGCTATACTTTCTGTTACTGACTTTACCTTTAGTTGCTCATAAACATTCATCACTGCTTTTACCTTCTCCTCCGGATCAAATTCCTTCAGGTCCGCCAGTTCCTGAAGTTTCTTTCTTGTCTTTGCCGGCGCCAGTTCCATTGCCTTTACGAGAAGGAAGGTTTTCTTGTTCGACACGATGTCGCCGCCTGTTGCTTTTCCGAAAACCTTTGTGTCGCCAAAAGTATCGAGGATATCGTCCTGGATCTGGAAACCCAGCCCGAGATTTCTTCCGAATTCATAGAGAAGCTGGGCATCTTTCGCTGCTGCCCCGCCTGCAATTCCGCCTATTTTTGCAGCCGCTGCAAGAAGAACTGCAGTTTTCAGCTCTATCATCCTGATATACTCTGCCTGTGATATTATTTTTGCAGTCTCGAAATCAATATCCAGCTGCTGGCCCACGCAGACCTCGATGGCTGTACGGTTGAATGTCCTGAACATTTCAACAAGCTGGGCCGGGGGAGCCTGCAGGAAACAGTCGTTTGCGATGAAAGCCATTACATCGCCTGAAAGCACTGCCTGGTTAAGATTCCATTTTGTGTGAACAGTCGGATAGTTCCTGCGCACTGGTGCCTGGTCCATAATATCATCATGGACAAGCGTGAAATTATGGAATACTTCAATTCCAACGGCAGGCATTACTGCATCGTCGATTGTATCGCTGAAAAGGTTGCATGCCATAAGTGCAAGCACCGGGCGGATCCTTTTTCCCCCGATCGAGAGAACATACCTCACAGGATCAATGAGCCTTGCAGCCTCACCATTATAGGTAAGATTGCCTATAGCCTTGTCGACCAGTTGTTTAAGCTCTGACTGTGTATACATTTTCTCTTTGCTTCCTATCTATCCTCTCAATGCCTCAGCACCGCTGACCACTTCCAGTATCTGGTTAGTAATTGATGCCTGCCGTGCCTTGTTATACTGAAGAGTAAGGTCCCTTATTATATCCGTGGCATTGTCCGTAGCCTTGTGCATGGCTGTCATCCTGGCCCCGTGCTCCGCCACAAAAGAATCAAGAACGGCCTTGTAGAATTGTATTTTAAGTGATTTGGGGATAAGCTCCAGGATGATTTCCTCCTTTGATGGTTCGTAGATGTAATCAACAGGTACGGACTTTATTTTCCCCGCAGGCACAGTTTCTACTGGAAGAAATTGCTCCACGGTAAGATTCTGGACAGCCGCGTTCTTGAACTGGTTGTAAACAAGCTCCACGCAGTCGTAGTCGCCTGCGACAAAACTTTTCATAAGCTCCCCGGCAACAACCGAAACGTTCTCAAATGACAGGTCATTCAGAAGGCCATTCTGTTCGGGGAGCATCTTTGCCTTCTGTTTCCTGAAAAAGTCATATCCCTTCCTCCCTATGGCAAGCAGGTGCAGGTTGCCATTTCTGTACTGCTCCTGGTATTTCTCGGAAACGAGTCGTCTGGTTTCCTTGATAACATTTGTGTTGAATGCTCCGCAGAGACCCCTGTTCGAAGTAATGACCACGACAAGTACCTTCTCCCTTGAGACATTGCGACCGTAGACATTTTCAATCTCGGCATCTGCCAGGCTTTGGGAGAGCCCCACGAGAATCTCATGCAGCTTCGTGGCATAGGGCCTCAGCCTGACAATCTTATCCTGGGCTTTACGCAGTTTTGCCGCTGAAACCATTTTCATTGCAGAGGTTATCTGCCTTGTTGATTTCACCGAAGAGATCCTTATTCTTATAGCCTTTAAATTCGCCATCTGTAGCCTGATTAAGCAGGATTTCCTAGTTATTGTGCCTTATAGCGTGCCACCAGCTCGGCAGCGACTTTCTCAAGTACCGATGTTATGTTATCGTCGATTTTCCCGTCGCGAATACTGTCGAGTACATCCCTGTGCCTGTGCTGAAGGAACTCTAAAAATTCCTTCTCAAACTCCCTGATCCTTGTTGTCGGGACATCCTTTAGCAGTCCTTTGGTACCGCAATAAATTATTGCAACCTGGTTTTCAACCGGTATCGGGGCATACTGGCCCTGTTTAAGTATCTCGACATTCCTGGCTCCCTTGTTCAGAACTGCAAGGGTAGTGGCATCGAGATCCGATCCGAATTTTGAAAAGGCTTCAAGCTCGCGATATTGTGCCTGGTCGACTTTAAGGGTGCCTGCGATCTTCTTCATTGACTTGATCTGGGCATTTCCGCCCACCCTTGAAACAGAGATCCCCACGTTGATGGCGGGCCTAACACCGGAGTTGAAAAGGTTTGATTCAAGGAAGATCTGTCCGTCTGTAATTGAAATTACGTTTGTGGGTATGTAGGCTGATACGTCGCCGGCCTGGGTTTCAATTATAGGAAGTGCGGTTAGGGATCCTCCACCTTTTACAAGGTGCCTTATTGATTCAGGGAGGTCGTTCATTTTAGCTGCCACCTCATCTGACTCAATGATCTTTGCAGCCCTTTCGAGGAGCCTTGAGTGGAGGTAGAAAACATCTCCAGGGTATGCTTCACGTCCCGGGGGACGGCGAAGGAGAAGGGATACCTCCCTGTATGATACAGCCTGTTTTGAAAGATCGTCATAAATAATAAGCGCATCACGCCCTGTATCGCGGAAGAACTCGCCTATTGATGCCCCTGCAAACGGGGCATAAAACTGCGCCGCCGCAGGGTCTGAGGCTGTCGCAAGAACGATAACGGTGTATTGCATTGCTCCGTGTTCCTCGAGTATTGAAGCTATGTTTGCAACTGTTGATCCTTTCTGGCCTATTGCCACATAGATGCAATACACTGGTTTGCCCTTCTCAAAATTGGAGCGCTGGTTTATTATAGTGTCAATCGCTATTGCAGTCTTTCCTGTCTGCCTGTCGCCGATAATGAGTTCCCTCTGGCCACGACCTATTGGAATCATTGCGTCAATAGCCTTGATGCCTGTCTGGAGTGGCTGTTTCACCGGCTGGCGGAAGATTACACCGGGGGCCTTGCGTTCAAACGGCATGTTAAAGAGTTCTCCGCTTATGGGCCCCTTTCCGTCGAGCGGCTGGCCCGTGGGTGATATTACCCTGCCGAGAAGTCCTTCCCCGACGTTTATCGAAGCTATCTTTCCTGTCCGTTTTACTATGTCGCCTTCGCTTATTTCCTCTGAAGGGCCCAGGAGTACAGCGCCGATGTTATCTTCCTCAAGGTTAAGGACTATGGCCTCGATGCCATTTTCAAATTCAATAAGTTCATTTGCCTGTGCATTCGACAGCCCGTAAATTCGTGCTATCCCGTCTCCTACCTGGAGAACGGTGCCGACTTCTTCGAGCTCTGTGCCTGTCTGAATGCCTTCCAGTTGCTGTTTCAGTATCTTGGAAACTTCTGCCGGTTTAATGTTTGCCATATCAGTTTTACTCTAAATTCCTTGACTTTTATTAATTAACTTTTTATACTGCCCCTGAGCTCCTTGCTTATTTTCCTGAGCTTGCTTCTTATGCTCGCATCAATATACTTGTCGCCGATCCGCAGGATGAATCCGCCGATAATCTCAGGATCCACATTGTCCTTAAGTTCAACCTTTGTATTGAATTTATCCGATACAAACCTGCTTATCTCCCCTTTAATTTTATCGTCTGTCCTGACTGCCGTAGTAAGAAGCGATTCTGTAACACCCTTATGCTTCATAGTCTCGTGTATGAAGTTCCTGGCCACTGCAGGAAGGTGCTTCTCCCTTCCATTTTCAACAAGCAGTCCTGTCAGTGCAAGGGTAAGCTCCTGCACCCTGCCTCCCAGCACGGCCCTGAGGGCAGCGATTTTCCTTGATGGGACTATTATGGGGCTCCCCAGCAGTTCGGTGGCCTCCGGGATTCTGCACACCTCGAGCACAAGGTGCATGTCATCGAGGACCTTGTCAAGTATCTTCTTTTCGAGGGCCGACTGGAAGAGTGCGCGTGAATACCTTACTGAAATAATGCTTTCGTTCATTTCTTCAGGGAACTGCTAGTTTTTATTCAGATCAATATCGTTAAGATACAAATTTATAAGCTTCTCCTGCTCACCGCTTTTGGTGAGTTCCGAACCTATAAGCTTTGAAGCTATAGCAACCGAAAGGCTTGCCACCTGGTCGCGGATCTCGGCCATTGCTTTTGTTTTTTCGCTTTCAATTGCAAGCCTGGCCTTTTCAATAAGCTTTGATGCCTCGTCGGAGGCCTGGCCTTTTGCTTCGCTTATTAGCTTATCGCGTATTTCCCTTGCCTCCCTGAGTATTGTCTCACGCTCTTCCCGGGCTTTTTTGAGGATCGCCTCGTTGTCACTCTGAAGTTTCAGCATTTCTTCCCTTGCCTTTTCGGCCGACTCGAGCGATCCCTTGATCATTTCGTCCCTGGCCTTGACGGCAGCAAGGATAGGCTTCCAGGCAAATTTTGCAAGGAGCAGAAAGAAGACACCGAAAATCAGGGCAGACCAGAAAATCGTGCCGACGCCGGGTGATGTAAGACTGTTTGCCAGTAGAATCATCTGTGTAGAATTTTATATAGTATCTGTCATTTTCATTGAAGAAGGCCTGCAACCAACCGTTGCAGGCTCCTGTTTCGTTCTCTTACTTCGTAATAAGAGCAACAACAATTGCGAAGAGGGCTGCTCCTTCGATAAGAGCGGCTGCAATGATCATGGCGATCTGAATCTTTGAATAAGCTTCAGGCTGCCTTGCAATTGCATCCATAGCCGATCCGCCGATACGCCCGATGCCAAGTCCCGCCCCGATAACGGCAAGTCCTGCTCCGATTGCTGCAAATGTACTTCCGGTCATAATTCAACTTTTTTAGGTTCAACAATATATCAATGATGCTCCTCGGCAACAGCCAGGCTAATGAACAGGGCCGACAGCAATGTGAAGATGTAGGCCTGAAGAAAAGCTACAAGCAGTTCCAGGAAGTCCATGAATACAACAAAAAACATAGAAATTGGCGCCACTGCCAGGGAGTTGAAAATGAAAATCAGGCAGATAAGGCTTAAAACTATAATATGTCCGGCAGTAATGTTTGCAAATAGTCGGATCATAAGTGCAAAGGGCTTTGAGAAAATCCCGATTATCTCTACGGGTATCATTATGGGCAGGAGCCAGAAGGGAACACCGGGTGCTGCGAAAATGTGTTTCCAGTATGCCTTGTTTCCGCTGAACTGGGTTATAATGAATGTGCAGGTTGCAAGTACCAGTGTTACAGCAATGTTACCCGTTACGTTTGCTCCGAAGGGGGGGGGAACGGGGATAAGCCCCATCAGGTTATTGATGAGTATGAAGAAGAATGCAGTAAGCAGGTAGGGCATGTACTTTTCATACTTGTGCAAACCGATATTAGGGATGGCAATATCGTCCCGGACAAAAAGTATTATAGGTTCAAGGAAACTCTGGATTCCCTTCGGATGGCTTATCCCGGTCTTTTTATACGAGCGGGCGAGGGAGATGAAAAGCACAAGGCCGATTATTGCTGATGCAAGCATTCCAACTACGGCCTTTGTTATCGAGAAGTCAAAAGGCAGGTTCAGCTCATCCGCCTCGCCCGCTTCATTTACAGATACAATTTTACCCTTGAGATCGCCCTCTTCCTCTATCCTGTAACCCAGGTATTCGTGTCCGTGTGCAAGTTTCTTCGATGAAAAGAAGTCAAATCCCCTTTCCCTGCTGTAAAGGATTACAGGCAGATAAACCGCGACATGTTCACCGTTCTTCTTTGTATAAAGATGCCATTCATGGGAATCGGAAATGTGATCGAGAATAAAGGTGCCGGCGTCGAATTGTTCCTCGGTTTCACCGTGACCTTCAAGCTCCGGTTCCGATGCCGGCAAGGTTGCGGGCGTCAGGAGAAGCAAGACTGATACTACAACGAATCTAAAAGTTTTCAAATCAGTATTTGTTTTATAATGATCTGTTTTTCAAGGTTTTCAGCATGACAAATGCCAAAAACGATGAGAATGCTAAATATAAGACAAAAAATAGAACTACTAAGGGCGTCCCCGTTTTTTTAAGAACAATTAACCAAATAAGGACAAGTAACAGTTCCAAAAGGAATTTGAGGCTTACAGAAAAAACTGTATGAAGGGTTTGCCGGGCGGCTTCATGTCCCTGTCCTTTAAGAAAAACACTGGCAGACACCATGGTTATAACTGAAAAAAACACTGTCAGCATTAAGAAATCGGAAAATCTTAACCCGGAAGGGGTGATTTGAATTATAATATAACCGGCAGCAATTACAGCGGCGCTGAAAGCAATTATCTGCAGGATGTATTTAAATATTGAACTCACTTTATGAAATCCCTCAGAACGACATAAAGGGCTGCGAATACTCCAAGCAATGAAAGAATGATTGTAAATACAGGAGTTTCGAATCTGAGAATCGCATCGAGTTTTGTTCCTCCCCAGGTTGCTGCCAGGATAATGCCTATCATCTGAAAAGCCATTCCTGAATACTTCGCAAAGTCTCTAATTCCCTTACTTTGCAGGTTTTTCAGCTTCCTTTTCCTTTGATGCGGCTGATCCTCCATTAGTATCGGTATCACTCATTTTGCAACTTCCCGAGAACATTGCCCCGGGTTCAATTGCAAGTTTTGAAGTAACTATTTCGCCTATGATCTTTGAGGAAGCTTTAAGACTTAGCAACTGGCCAACATTTATCCTGCCTTCAATGTTGCCTGAAACTTCCGAGTTCTTGCAATTTATTTCGCCGTTCACCTTGCCGGTCGGGCCTATTACAACCTTCCCTTTTGTATTCAGGTTCCCGGTAAGGTTTCCGTCTATCCTGATATCGCCGTTCGATTTAATGTCGCCGGTGATTTCGGTACCGATGCTTATCAGGTTCACGGCTGCAGTTTCTGTCTCGTTGTACTTTGCCATACAGGTTAATTAGTTTAGAAACAGTGTTAATAACTCAAAAATATGAAATCTATTGCAGACCAGGAGCATTATTTGGGATTATAAGCCCACTTCAGATATATTGATCCCCATGTAAAACCACCTCCGAAAGCTGCAAGAATAAGAATATCGTTCTTTTTAAGTCTGCTCTCATATTCCCATATACATAGCGGTATAGTGGCAGCAGTAGTGTTCCCGTAATGTTCTATATTAATCATCACTTTCTCGGGAGGAAGCCCCATTCTCCTGCCGGTGGCATCGATAATCCGGAGGTTTGCCTGGTGGGGCACGAGCCAGGAAATGTCTTCAGGTTTCAGGTTGTTTCTTTCCATGATTTCTGCAGCTACATCGGCCATGCTTGAAACTGCAAATTTGAAAACGCTTTGTCCTTCCTGGTAAATAAAATGTTCTTTTGCCTCGAGGGTTTCATGTGATGCCGGTTTTGCGGAACCACCAGCCTTAAGATGAAGGTATTTCTGTCCCGATCCGTCGGTGTGGAGGATGCTGTCCATTACGCCGACCTCTTCGGTGGTGGGCTCAAGCAGAATGGCTCCGGCTGCATCTCCGAAGAGAGGACATGTTGTACGGTCGGTATAGTCTGTTATCGAAGACATTTTATCGGCGCCCACAACAATTATTTTCTTGAAGCGCCCTGACTCGATAAAGGATGTAGCTGTCTGAAGTGCAAAAAGAAATCCCGAACAGGCTGCACCCAGGTCGAAGCTCCATGCATTTTTAATGCCGCACTTTTCGCTAATAATATTTGCAGTTGCCGGAAACTGCATATCCGGGGTTACTGTTGCGCAGATAAGTATCTCTATCTCATCCGGGGAAGTTCCTGTCTTTTCAAGGAGGCCTTTTACAGCCTGCTCACCAAGGTGTGAAGTACCGAGTCCCTCGCCTTTCAGTATCCTTCGTTCCTTTATCCCCACCCTCTGCATTATCCATTCGTCAGAGGTATCAACCATCTTTGAAAGTTCGTGATTCGTAAGCCTGTATTCCGGCGCCCAGGCATTGATACCCGTGATAGCTGCCCGTATTTTTTTCATATCAGATTGCTTCTTTGATCTTCCCGGCCAGGTTGGCGTGCACACAGGCCCTGGTCTGGAGAACCATGTTCATTATGGCTTTTCGTTTGGATATTCCGTGCCCGATTACAACGTTGGCATTTATCCCGATAATCGGAGTCCCTCCTATATTTTCAAAATCAAGTCTGTCGCAGAAGGGATCGCTGAAATTCCTGCGGCGAGCAATATTATGGAACGCTTCAGCCTGTTTCAGTACAACATTGCCCACAAAGCCGTCGCAAACTATTACATCAGTCATAGATTCGGAAAAAAGGGCATTTCCTTCAATGTTTCCCATGAAGTTTATTCCCGGGTGCCCCTTCATAAGCTCATATGCAGATTTAACTGCCGGAGTGCCCTTGGTCTCTTCCTCTCCGATATTGAGCAGGCCAACTGTGGGGTTCTCTGAACGCAGGACGTATTTTGCATAAATCGTTCCCAGGATTCCATACTGAAGCAGCACATCAGGCTTGCAGTCTGGATTAAGTCCAACGTCAAGGATCACCGAGTCGCGGTTATCGATGCATGGCAGGATTGTTGCAAGAGCCGGACGCAGAACACCAGGAATCACGTTGACGGTATAGCTGGCGCCGACAAGCATTGCTCCCGTGTTCCCTGCACTGCAGAAGCCGTCGAGCATTCCGCTTTTAAGCATGCCATAACCCACGGCAATGCTCGAGTTTTTCTTCTGCGAGAATGCCTTTGCCGGGTGATCGCCCATTTCTATTACCTGCGTGGTGGGAACAATCTCAAAGAGCGAAGGCTCCACCAGCATTTCTGCGAGTTTACTCCTTATTGCGTTTTCATTCCCAAGGAGGATGAGCTCATCATCGCCTGTAAGATGTTGAAGCGAATCAACTG
>JALOMK010000301.1 GCA_025455505.1 Bacteroidales bacterium | reverse complement strand
ATTCTACTGCCCATGAATGGTACAGGCCGGCCCTGAATTCAGGCGGCATTCCCCTGAACAGGTAGTCGGAGCGGTCAGTGATCCTTACAAGAGTGCCTGCGCCGTGCCTCACATCGTTCAGCTTTATAAGCTTGAGGCCGTAAGTTTCAGCTATTGCCTGGTGCCCGAGGCAGACACCCAGGAAGCTTTTGTCGGCGCCATAGTGATGAAGCAGCTGCTTCATGACCGGAAACTCTCCAGGAGTGCCGGGACCCGGTGAAAAGAGAAACCCGTCATATTTCGCGCTTCCTGCAATATCGATATTGTCGCTCTTTATGACATCAAGAAGGAAATCCCCGCTTTCCCTGACTATCTGAACAAGGTTGAATGTAAATGAGTCATAATTGTCGACAAGCAATACAGCAGGTTTTGTTTTATTCATAATTTTGGCTTCCGGGAAGATGGAAAGCAAAAGTAGCATAAAAGAACAAATGAACAGCCTGGGTGGGGCAGCTGTTCCTTTTGTCTTCCTCATTGATTTCGAGCTTGAGAAGCCCCTTGTATTCCGTATTGATGAAGTTGATCCGGGGATCCTGCTGTATAACCTTGACGGGATAACAAACCACAAGGGGAAGCCGTACGGCCGACCCGCCCCTGAGCATGTAAGCCATCCTCCGGATTTTGAAGAGTACCTTGTGAAATTCAACAGGGTGAAGGAAGAGATCTCCCTCGGTAACACCTACCTCCTGAATCTTACATGCTCAACACCTGTTGAATTGAGCTGTTCCCTCAGGGATATATTTGACCGGAGCAGGGCAAGGTACAGGATATGGCTCAAGGATGAGTTCGTATGCTTTTCGCCGGAGATTTTTGTGAAGATCAGCGAGGGAAGGATACGGGCCTTTCCAATGAAAGGCACGATAGATGCAGGAATACCTGGCGCAAGGGAGATAATACTTGAGGACGTGAAGGAAACCGCTGAGCACTACACAATAGTTGATCTCATACGGAATGACCTTAACAGTGTAGCGGAAAGGGTAAGAGTTGAGCGATTCAGGTACACTGAGACAATTGAGACCGGAGGCAGGAAGCTCCTGCAGGTAAGTTCGGAGATAGCGGGAGACCTGCCGGGGGATTATTCCGCGAGGATCGGCGATATTATTTATCGCCTCCTGCCTGCCGGTTCGGTGAGCGGAGCCCCGAAGAAGAGGACTGCAGAAATTATTGCGGCAGCCGAGGGAGAAAAGAGGGGATACTATTGCGGCATTTTCGGACTGTTCGACGGGAGGAACCTCGACAGCTGCGTGCTTATAAGGTATATTGAGGATTGCGGCGGGAGGTACAGGTACAGGAGCGGGGGAGGGATCACCTCCTTCAGTGATCCCCGTTCAGAATACAATGAGATGAAAGATAAAATTTATGTCCCTTTTGTTTGAGACAATAAGGATTGCCGGAGGTGAAGTGCAGAATCTCGCATTTCACGAGGACAGGCTCAACAGGTCGCGGCGGGTTCTTTTCGGTACAGGAGATTCTGTGAGCCTTTCAGAATTCATAACTGTTCCCCCGGGTATGAAAGATGGCATATACAGGTGCCGGGTAATATTCGACAGTGAAATCAGGAACGTTGAATTCACGGCTTATGAAGCTGCAGTAATCAGATGCCTGAAAGCTGTTGATGCAGGAAGCCTGGAATATGAGCACAAGTACCTCGACAGGAGCCGTTTTGCAATGCTCAGGGAGCAGCAGAAGGAAGATGACATTCTTATGACGAGGCATGGATTTGTAACGGATGTTACATTTGCAAATATCGTTTTTTATGACGGCAGGCGCTGGCTTACACCCGACACCCCACTGCTTGAGGGGACTATGAGAGAGTTGCTGCTCCGTGGCGGATTGATTTCGGAAGCTCGTGTCAGGGTAGAGGACCTCGGGCGTTTCAGTCATTTCAGGCTGATAAATGCGATGCTTGGATTCGAGGCTCCGGTTTTGCCTGTGAGCTGCATAATCTGAAAGTGTACTTTCTCTGACGATGACCGGCAATATCTATTCGAAAGACTGAACACAGGCAGGGCTGAGTTGTTATAATCAAGGGCTTTGCAAACAGGATCATGGAGCATTTTGCACAGGCCTGTTTACCGGATGGGATTGGAACAGGCGGTTCTTAAGAAACTCTAAAATTATTCTCATGAGAAAAACCAGGGCATTGAAGAAGCTTACAGAAGTTGACTCTGCAGAACTGATAGCTGTACTAAAGTCGCGTTTTGAGAAAAACATGAAGCGCCATGAGGGTATCAGCTGGGATGCAGTGGAAAAGCGGCTGGCGGCTGATCCCGCGAAGCTACGGTCGCTCGGCGAGATGGAAAGAACAGGAGGGGAGCCTGATGTCATTGGCTATGACAGGGCAAGCGGGGAGTTTGTTTTGTGTGACTGTTCTGCCGAAAGCCCTTCAGGGCGCAGAAGCGTGTGCTACGACAGGGAAGGGCTCGAATCGAGGAAGGAATTTAAGCCCGGGGACAGTGCAGTGGATATGGCTGATGAAATGGGTATTGAATTGCTCACTGCCGATGAATACAGGAGACTTCAGGAGCTGGGGAGGTTTGATCTGAAGACCTCCAGCTGGCTCAGCACCCCTCCGGCGATAAGGAAGCTCGGAGGTGCCATCTTCGGTGACCGCCGTTACGACACTGTTTTCATCTATCACAACGGGGCCCAGTCATATTACGCCGCCAGGGGATTCAGGGGGCTTTTAAGGGTGTGATTTCAGCATAATTTTCTAGATTTACAAAAGGACTGCAGGCCCTTCCCGGATGCCCCGGGATTTAACCCGGCAGAAAGCATAAGCTATGGACATAACAATAAGAGTTGCACACAAAGAGGATTTCCCTTCGGTGCTTGCCCTGATAAAGGAACTGGCGGAATTTGAAAGATCGCTTGATGAGGTTACGAATACTGTGGAGCTGATGAGGAAAGAGCAGGAGCACTTCAGGTGTTTTGTTGCCGAGACCGGTGATAAGGAGATCATTGGCATTGCTCTTTATTTCTTTGCTTACTACACCTGGGTGGGCAAGTCGCTGTATCTTGAGGATATAATTGTAAAAAAGGAATTCAGGGGGAAAAAGATCGGCACTGCCCTTATGGAAAAGATATTTGAAGTTGCCAGGGCGGAGGACTGCAAGAGGATAAGGTGGCAGGTCCTTGACTGGAACAGTACGGCGATAGGAATGTACCGTAAGCTCGGCGCGCGGGTTGACAATGAATGGCTCAATTGCACAGTGGATCATGATGGTATTATAATGCATACTGTACAAAAATCATGATCGCTGCAGGTAATAAAAAAGGTCCCTCAGTTTGAAAGGGACCCTGTACCCGGAGCCGGGATCGAACCGGCACAGCATTGCTGCCACTGGTGTTTGAGACCAGCGCGTCTACCAATTCCGCCATCCGGGCATAAATCAGTCTTGCAGGTCTTGCGGTCCTGCGGTCTTGCGGTCTTGCGGTCCTGCGGTCGTGCAGGTCGTGCAGGTCGTGCAGGTCCTGGTTTCGGCAGACAGACTGCGAAAATAGAAAATTCTTTTATCCTAGTTCCCTTTTCGGACTATAATTTCACGCACGGCAAGCTCTATCCCTTCC
>JALOMK010000031.1 GCA_025455505.1 Bacteroidales bacterium | reverse complement strand
TTGCAGAAAACTTTACAGGCATCAAGGGAGCCCGTGTGTCAATTGAGGATACAATTAAGGGATTCAACATGATAATGGATGGCAAGGTAGACCAGTACCCTGAAGCAGCGTTCCTACTGGTTGGGACAATTGAGGATGCTATTGAGAAGGGTGAGAAGATCCTTGCCCAGTCAAAATAACTGATAAGGAAATGAAGATCGAGATTATCACACCCGACAAAAAAATATTTGAAGGGGAGGTAAAATCCGTAAGAGTTCCGGGGAAAAAGGGCTCCTTCCAGGTGCTGAAGGACCACGCTCCCATAGTATCTACACTCGAAAACGGCCCTGTGATCATGCATGATATGGAAGGCCGCGAGAGCAGGTATGAAATAAACGGAGGTGTAATCGAGGTGAAAGCCAACAGGATAATCCTTCTCGCAGATTCTGTAAGATAAAATCCCTGCAATGAAGCCTGATGAGTTCCGAAGACAGGCACATGAGCTTGTAGAATGGATGGCTTCATACATGGAGAATGTTGAAAGCTATCCCGTTAAATCGCAATCAGCACCAGGAGAAATATTCAAAAAGCTCCCTGGAAGCCCTCCTGACAATCCAGAGCCCTTCGAGTCACTGATGAAAGATTTCAGTGACATTATCATGCCGGGAATCACTCACTGGCAGCATCCTTCATTCTTCGCGTACTTCCCCGCAAATTCAAGTCCTCCGTCGGTACTTGCGGAAATGCTCATTTCAACACTGGCCTCCCAGTGCATGATCTGGGAAACCTCTCCGGCCGCCGCTGAACTGGAACAAAAGATGATGATGTGGCTTGGTGAAATGATCGGGCTGCCTCCAGTTTTTGAGGGCGTTATCCAGGATACAGCATCAACGGCCACCCTCGCTGCCATCCTGACTGCACGCGAGAAATCAACAGGCTTCTGCTTCAACAGCGACGGGGAATCTGCAGCAGGAAAACTCCGTGTGTACTGCTCCGGACAAACTCACTCCTCGGTTGAAAAAGCTGTACGCATCGCCGGGATAGGAAAGAAAAACCTTGTCAGGATAGGCGTGATGGATGATTTTTCAATGGACCCGCTTAAGCTTGAATCTGCGATAACCCGCGACAGGGAAATGGGATATGTTCCCTGCTGCGTCATCGCTACCATTGGCACGACAGGAACTACAGCAATTGACCCTCTTGACGATATTGGTCACATTTGCAGGCAGCATGGCATCTTCCTTCATGTTGACGCCGCCATGGCCGGAACCGCCCTCATACTCCCGGAATTCAGGTGGATGCTCGGCGAAAAGACGTATTTCGACAGCTTTGTCTTTAACCCGCACAAGTGGATGTTCACAAACTTCGATTGCAGTGCCTATTTTGTAAGGGATGCAGCTTCGCTTATAAGGACCTTCGAGATACTTCCGGAATATCTCAAAACAAGAACAAGGGGCCTTGTAAATGACTACCGCGACTGGGGCGTTCCCCTTGGAAGGAGATTCAGGGCGCTCAAACTGTGGTTTGTAATCAGGTCATACGGCGTGAAAGGCCTTCAGGAAAAGGTAAGGCTTCACATAAAGCTTGCCTCCGGGCTTGCAGAACGGATATCGGTTGAAAGCGACTTTGAACTTCTTGCCCCCGCCGTGCTTAGCGTCGTCTGCTTCAGGTATAATCCTGGCGGTATAAGCGAAGACGGACTTAACAGGATGAACGAGGCCCTCAACCATAAGCTGAATGACAGCGGAAAAATATACCTTACACATACTGTGCTTAATGGGAAATATGCCCTGAGGATGGTTACGGCACAGACTAACGTGGCACCGCATCATGTGGATGCTGCCTGGGAACTGATCAAATCGGGCGCCCGCAGCCTGCAGGCATTGTGATCCGCCAGCAGGCAGACCCGGATGTCAGTAAGGCCTGCGCCTGTCCCTGCCTATGTTCATTCCGTAAATGTCAATGGTGAACAGCATACTGACAACAGGACTTGAACTCATTGCGGTCCAGGCCGACCTTACACCGGCAGAAACCTCAAAGGGCAGCCTTAAAACATAAAAATCACCCATCAGCTCAAGGCCATAGGATTTGAAGATCTCTTCATAGCCATGATAGACATTCTGTTGTGTTCCGGATGAAGTCATGGAGTAATATGTGTTTCCAAAAGCCTTCTCGTAATCATAGAATAGCGCCCCCCTGATCCTTGTCAGGTAGAAAAAGCTTGCAAGGTTCAGGTCTGGATATAAAAGCGGCATGACATAATCACCGCTGATGAGATCCCTTTCCCTTGACCTGATGTCAGTATACCCTCTTGGCAGACCCACCTTGTTCCCATACATAAATCTTGAGGGGTCCTGTCTCTCACCTTCATAGCGCAGGCGTATACTGTGATTCCTCAGAAAGCCAGGAAACCAGAAAGAGCTCCGGAGTGAAAGCGAAGTGCCGTAAATGTCACTGTCCCACGGTGCATAGGTATAGCTTATGTCAACACTCTGGGCAAGCCTGGGATTGATATCACGCCATGCATACCTGCGGTAATTGGAAAAATATAGCCTGGCAGTGGTTATGGACTGCCCGTAATCGTAAGCCTGGTCTTCAGGAATATAAATGTAATCATTACTGTATTCAATTGTATACGATGGCCTCAGGTACTGAAAGAAGGGGCCGGCGGAGAAACGCAGTGGAACCGAGACTGTGTTTATGGATGTAATACCCCTCCTGATATCTGATGGGGCCCCCGCGCTGCCTGAACTGCGTATTACAAGCGGATCATCGCCGTAATCGACTTCAAAGTCAAAAACCGGGTACCAGCCTTTCCAGGAAACAGAACTGTGTAGCAGATGTTTGCCTTCTGCTGAATACTCATAACCTATTGTTGAGATAAGAGTGCTTAATGTATTCTGACTCATGAGTGTTAATCCGGGTCTGACAGATGCAGGATCACTCATTATCTCGTCCAGGTCGGCATAGAAGGGCATCCAGCTGTGAAAACGGAATAAATGAGTCCATTTCCTGTATGACCTGGAGACAAGTACCGAAGTATCAGGTGAAGGAATGCTTGTTTTATCACTGTAGGAGAATCTGTTGATCAGGTATGACCTGTCCTTGTTCCCGGAATCGGAATATGCTTCGGAAAGAGCCGTGCCTGCTATATTGTTGCCAGCTGAGGTATAATCGCTGAAGTAAACAGTATTCCCCCTGAGTGAGAAATCGCCGACACCGAACCTTGATTTTGTTATTCCGGCAATCCTGCCTTCAGCCGTCTGAACATAAACATCATCTGTCCCGCCTGCCGAGCCTATGTAGAACAAGGAGTCATTCCTCATTACTGCCGACTGAATATCCTCTCTTGAACTATTCCGGATTGTTCTCCAGGTGTTTTCAGTTAGCGAATATGCCAGCACCGATTCACCGTCCGCATCCAGCGAAACAAATGTGATTGTTTTCCCGTCCGAAGACCATTGAGGCCTTTGCAGGTGAGAATTCGCTGGTGCATCTGCTGTGCCGTTTACTGCTCCTGTGCCGCTGTCGAGTAAAACAAGACGCCCGCTGCTCCCTGCCGGCGTTTCGACCGCGGCTATCCTGTCTCCTCCGGGTGAGATGGATGCCGCCATATACCTTGACCCGGATGTAAGCCTTCGGACCCTGCCGGTGTTAAGATCAAGTATTTTTATAACTGAAAAATCCCTGTTCTCCCAGCGCATATCGTATTGCGTTTCAACCCATACGATCTTTTTAGCTGCATAAGAAATATAGTATGGATAAATCAGTCCGGGAGTGTGTATTGCTTTTTCTGTCTTCTGGGCCGGGTTTATGAGAACAAATACAGGAATTGCCGAAAGTGAAGTCCTTATTGCAATGATGCTGTCGCTTCCTGCTGCCACAGGGCAGTAATAATTGCGGAATTGCCCCTTTTTAGGCGGATTAAGGGGGTTGTAATCTTTTTTAAGGTTCCCGCCCATGTCCTTCCTCCACGTTGTCCCAAGGCTGTCAAACGCCTCCATAAGGAGCTTTTTCTTTGTTGTTCCTGCTCCTGCCCTCAGACTAATGTTAACCGGGTTAAGTGTAAATGGTTCCCTTCCGGTTTTCCTGAAAGCATCGTTCCATACCTGGTCGCCGTATTTCAGCCTTCCCCAGGCCGCCGCCTGGTATCCAAGCTGGTAATGATCGGGTACATAGTTGCGATAAGACCCGTTTATCATTTTATCATAGCTGTACAGGGATCCTTTTTCTACGGAAAGCGCCTTCAGTTCTTTCTGGAAAAACGCAGCCCTTCCCCGCCCCGAAGCTGACATGGCCGTCTCTCCAAATACTGCCTCCCCCTCGAGGAGCCAGAGAGGGAGAAAGACTGCAACTGCTCCTGCCGCCTGTTGCCCCAGTAGAAAAGAGGCCCCCCTGGTGAAGCCGCTGTTTAGTGAAAGGAGCTGGTTCACATGGACCATTTCGTGGAATGCCAGCTGGCTTGAAGTTCCGAGGGGAATGCTGTTCTGTTCGGGTGTAGGGTAGAGTTCCATCCTGCTTGGAGCCCAGGCAACATAGCCATTTGACCTTGTTGAATAACTATGAAGGACAACGGGGATCCTGAATTTCTTCACCGGGTAAAGATCATGCAGTCCTTCTGTAGCTTTTTCAAGCATCCGGGAATATTCAATACCCTGCTTTTCAAAGCTTTCGGGGAATATCACGTTGAAATGGCTGCTCCTGATCTGTTTCCACTTCACGGAAGCGGGATCCTGGCCGGTTTCATAATACTGTCCTGCCACCGTCATGGAGATAGCTGCCAAAAGCAATGAGAACAGTAAGCGGGGCTTCATATCTAGCAGATAATGTTCAAATGTAGCAATTTATACGTTGCGGCGACTTTCGGGGCATTTCGAAAAAAAGCAGTACTTTCGTCATCTGTTCGTTAAGAAACGGCACTAAGGAATCAAGTTATCAGACATGAAACAATACAGGATCATTGACAATATCAGCGGATGGGTGGTTTTTGCAGTGGCAGCCATTACCTACCTGCTAACCCTTGAACCGACGGCAAGCCTGTGGGATTGCGGCGAATTCATTGCATCGGCATACAAACTTGAGGTTGGCCATCCTCCCGGTAACCCTGTATTTATGGTGATAGCCCGTTTCTTCACTTTGTTTGCATTCGGCGACACATCAAAGGTTTCAGTGACAGTAAACGCCATGTCGGCCCTGGCCTCGGCATTTACGATTCTCTTCCTGTTCTGGACAATCACCCACCTTGCCAGGAGAATCCTTATCCGCAACGAGAATGACATGACTCTGCCAAGGCTTATTGCAGTGATGGGAGCCGGCGCTGTTGGCGCACTTGCCTATACATTCTCCGATTCATTCTGGTTCTCCGCAGTGGAGGGAGAGGTATATGCATCATCTTCACTGTTCACAGCTGCCGTTTTCTGGGCAATTCTCAAGTGGGAAGACGTTGCGGACGAGAAATATGCCGACAGGTGGCTGATACTGATAGCTTTCCTTATGGGTCTGTCAATAGGTGTCCACCTTCTTAACCTGCTTGCCCTGCCGGCGATAGTGCTTGTATATTACTTCAGGAAATTCAGTTTCTCATGGCGTGGTTTCCTAATATCCTTCGGGGTGTCTGTTGTTGCCCTTGCGCTTATTCTGTATGGCATCATTCCAGGAGTTGTTACAATTTCCACTAAATTCGACTATTTCTTCGTAAATACACTCGGCCTTCCTGCAAACAGCGGAATGGCTTTTCATGTAGTTCTCCTCGGAACCCTTATTGCACTGGCGGTAAGGTCGACTCTTGCGGGCGGCTCCGCAACGACAGGTGCCGTTTTTTCAGTTGCGGCTATCCTCCTCTCAGGGATATGGGTGCTTTCATCATCGGCCTTTTTCAATGTTCTTGTCCTGCTGACGGTGGGAGGGCTGGGCTGGTACCTGGCAGGAAGAAACAGGGTGTTGCTGAATACGATTCTCACTGCAGTTGCAGTGATCTTCATCGGGTACTCCTCCACTGCAATTATTGTAATACGCTCATCAGCCGGCACCCCGCTTAACGAGAACAATCCATCAGATCCCTTCAACCTCCTGTATTTCCTCAACAGGGAGCAATACGGGCAGAGGCCGCTCTTCAGAGGGGCTTATTACAATGCACCGGTTCTCGAGTACAAGGACGGAAAGCCAAGGATTGTCCTTGAGGACGGGAAATATATTAAGACAGGCAACAATATTGAAAGGGTCTATGATCCGCGCTTTATTACTGTCTTCCCGAGAATGTGGAGCGACCAGGAGGATCATGCTCAGGTTTATGAGGAATGGGGAAGGGTTAAGGGTACCCCGGTACAGGTCACCGATGAGCAGACCGGAGAGAAAAGCATAGTCCGCAGACCCAAATTCAGCGAGAACCTGAGATTCATGTTCTCATACCAGTTCGGTTACATGTACCTGCGATATTTCATGTGGAACTTCGCGGGGAGGCAGAATGATACCCAGGGAACCGGGGGTGCGGTAAACGGCAACTGGATAACCGGTATCAGTTTCCTTGATGAGCCGAGGACAGGCAGCGCTGATCTTCCTTCAGGCATGAAGAATGATCCCTCGCGGAACAAATATTTCCTGCTTCCTTTCCTGCTTGGGCTTGCGGGTCTGTTCTATCATCTAAACCGGGATACGAAGAACTGGGGGATAATATTGCTTCTCTTTGTAATGACAGGTATTGCAATAGTCTTCTATCTCAACCAGTACCCGAACCAGCCCAGGGAAAGGGACTATGCCTATGCCGGATCCTTTTATTTCTTTGCTGTGTGGATAGGAACCGGCGTTCTGGCTCTCTATGAGGGCTTGTCAAGATTCACCGGCGAGAAAGCCGCTGCTCCTGCAGTAGTGCTGGTCTCGCTTCTTGCCGTTCCGGTAGTAATGGGAGCAGAAAACTGGGATGACCACGACAGGTCAGGCCGCTACCTTGCCCGCGATGTTGCATTTAATTACCTTAACAGCTGTGCTCCCGATGCGATTCTTTTTACAAACGGCGACAATGACACATTCCCCCTGTGGTACGCACAGGAGGTTGAAGGTGTTCGCACCGATGTGAGGGTCTGCAACCTGATGCTCCTTAATACCGACTGGTATATAGACCAGATGAAGACCCGCACATATGAATCGGCTCCCCTCCCTCTTTCGCTGCCGGCGCGTAAATATTACGACGGCATCAACAACCAGGTATTTATAGTTGAAAAGTTCAGGGAACCAATTGAGATAGCGAAGGTCATAGCATGGGTAAACAGTACAAACAAAGCCACCAAATTCCAGGTTTCACCAACTGAATGGTACGATATAATCCCTACCAGGACAATCAGGATACCTGTCGACCGTGAAAAAGTGCTTGCTTCCGGCGTCGTTAAACCCGGGGATGCAGATCTGATTGTACCCTACATAGACATTAAACTCAAGGGGAACTCGATCCTTAAAAGCCAGCTAATAATTCTCGACATTCTTGCAAACAACAACTGGGAAAGGCCGGTATATTATGTAACAGGCTACCATAATGACGCTTTCGGCCTGGAGGAGTATTTCCAGCTCGAGGGCCTTGCCTACAGGCTCGTCCCGGTGAAATCGGAAAACAGGAGCTGGCTTGAATATGGCCGCATTGACACCGACATCCTCTATGAGAACATGATGAATAAATTTGTTTGGGGAGGAGCCAATGTCGCCGGTGTGAATATTGACTACAACCACAGGAGGACTCTTATGGTAATCAAGTCGAGGCTTAATTACGCGCGGCTTGCAAAGGCTCTGTCAGCTGAAGGCAAAAAGGATAAAGCCCTTGAAGTTCTTGATTACTGCATGTCAGCTTTCCCCTTCGAAAATGTAACTTATGATCCGTACGTCCCTGACCTGATCGAGGCTTATTTTGCCGCGGGGGGCTCGGAAAAGGCACTTGAACTGACTAAATCAATGACAGGGTATTATTTTGAGATCCTGGGATACTATTCCAGGCAAAATCCATATGTCATGAGCTCGGCCGACTATGAAATAAGGTCAGCCCTGCAGTTTGCCTCAAGGGCTGCTGAAGCATGTTCGGCAAATGGTTTTGAGGCTGAAGGGGAAGAAATATCAAAAAAACTCGACGCAGTATTCGCGGAATATTCTAAAAAGCTGAATAACTGACAGCCTGCCGGTCAGTTCCTGGAAAGGTCAAATATGCCGGCCTCACTCACAAGGTATTTCCCCAGGAGACTGATGATCCTCTCAGGGTAAACAGGCTTGAGAACAAATTCGTTGCATCCTGAAATAAGTGCATCCTGTTTAGTCTGCTCAGAAAAGTAGGCAGTTACCATTATAACCGGTACCGTCCTGTAATTCTTCCTGAATAACCTTGTGCATTCTATGCCGTTGACAAGCGGTACAAGGAAATCCATAAATACCATATCGACCCTTTTCCCGGCTTCAGAAAAATAATCTGTGAATTCTTTCCCGGTCCTGCACACAAATAACTCACAACCCGAATTCCTGAGCAGGGTTTCATAGTACATCACCGAGGGCTGATCGTCCTCAACAATGAATATAGATTTGCCTGAGAGATCTAAGTTACTGATATTCAGGGCCATTTTTAGGGTAGTGAAAGCTAGTATAAATGTAATATAACCCGCTGAACTTATTGCCATGCTGTTTTACAGTTGTTAACATTTTTTCAACAGAGGGCAGGGAAATAGTTTAACACACATATGCCACCTTGCAGAAATTTCTGAACTTAGTGTCAAAGTACGGAAAAGGAATGATTAGTAATCGATCTGTTTCAGGGAGGTGCCTCATGGCTTTAATTGCTGCATTCTATATTGATTCAGCAGCAGCCCAGGGTTTTGCCGACTATCCCACAACTGCTGCATTTATACTCGATATAGCGAAAAACATTGATTTCGGACCGGCTTTCCGCGATTCCTCTGTTTTCAGGATCGGGATACTCGACCGTGACGAGCATCTCTTCCTTGAACTGGGAAACCAGCGGAAAACGAGACCCTACATAGATGGCAAGCCAGTCGAGCTGGTGAAGTTCAATTCCGAATCACAGATAAGGCACACACAGGTTCTCTACCTTAACCGGAACTCGGGCTTCAGCCTGCAGAGGGTAAGCAATGCAATTTTCGGCAGGCAGACTCTGCTTATTACTGAAGGCTATGAGTTCCGCGAATCAATGATAAGCTTCATGGGTGTTGAAAGTGGAATACCTAAATATGGCGTAAACGAGGATATGATAAGAAGAGCCGGGATGAGCGTCAATTCAAACATGCTGGGACAGGCAATAAAATCGAGGGAGGACTGGGAAAAGCTGTTCGGCAGGGCTAGCGAGCAGATTGCGGAGCAAAGGGATACGATAAGGGAGCAGCTCTTGCTTATTGAAAGCCAGAAGAATGAAATTATGAAGCAGCGTGAACTGTTGACCGCACTCGACAGGGACATCCTTGAAAAGGAGAATGAGCTTTCCGGGAAACAGAGGATGCTTGAAGAACAGTATAGCCGCATTGAATGGCAGCAGTCGCTTATTAAAGGTCAGCGCGATACAATTCTCGTCCAGCAGTCTGAAGTTGCAGTTCAGCGCGATACCCTGGCGAAACAGGGAGAGAAGATCAGCTACCAGCTGTTCCGCATTGATGATCAGATCGCAAGGATAAGCGAACAGGAACTGAGGATAAGGATGCAGCTCGAAGCAATTGAGAAACAGAAACTTATAATTGCTTTTTCAGTTCTTGCGCTCCTGCTTGGTTCAATACTGGTCTATTTTATTTACCGTGGTTACAGGATAAAAAAGGAGGCGAACGAAAGGCTTGAGGAGAAGAACCGGACCATCCTGCTGCAGAAGGACGAAATAGAAAGGCAACGGGACCATGTTTCCGCACAGCGTGACCTGATTGCTTACCACGAAAGACAGCTTACCGACAGTATTATGTATGCAAGGCGCATACAGGCAGCGCTGCTTCCTTCACTGGAGCTCTTCAGCGACAGGCTTGAGCATTTTGTACTTTATAAGCCACTTGCAATAGTCAGCGGCGATTTTTACTGGGTTAGCAAAAGGGACCGTTTGTTCATTGTGATCTGCGCCGACTGCACAGGACATGGTGTGCCCGGAGCCTTCATGAGCATGCTGGGTGTGACTTTGCTCAATGAGATAGTTAACGGCAGGAATATTATAATGCCCGACCAGATTCTTGAAAAACTGAGGGAAGGTGTGATAAGTTCACTTAATCAGACTGTCAATGACGATAGCGTAAAGGACGGGATGGATATTGCAGCATGCACAATAGATTTTGAAAGCAATATATTATGGTTCTCGGGCGCAAGCAATCCGCTTTACCTTGTCAGGGGCAATGAACTTATGCACTACCGTGCCGATAAAATGCCTGTTGCAATTCATTACAGGATGTCTCAGTTTACCCTTCACAGGATAGATCTTAAGAAAGGAGATGCTTTCTATATTTTCTCTGACGGGTTTGCAGACCAGTTTGGCGGACAAGCCGGTAAGAAATTCATGACAGGCCAGTTGAAGAGGCTTCTGGCAGAAATGTCAGGGATGCCAATGCTGGCACAGGGAGAACGACTCAGCCGGGTTTTCGGGGAATGGAAAGGAGATTCTCCACAGATCGACGATGTTACACTTATTGGGATCAGGTACTGATCACCTGCATTCCCATTTTGTTGTCACCCCCAGTACTGTTACCGGCGGAGTGGCCTGTATCCTCAGAAGGGCATCATCGCAATATTCAGTCTCCTGACCTTCCGTAATCAGCGTCCCGGAAGAATTATATGTATTCTGCTGGCATATCATGCAGTTGCCGATCAATGCCTCGCACGAAGTGATACTGATCGCCAGCAGGACAAAGCCGGATGAGAGCAATAGTAATCTTTTCATTCCTGAATATTTAATTGCAAAGATATGAAATGAACAAAATTCATTCCCTTACTGTCAAATAAAAACATGCTTCATGCATCATTGTCCCAAAACAGGCGTCATTAATACGGAATGAAAATATTTTTAACTTGCAAA
>JALOMK010000300.1 GCA_025455505.1 Bacteroidales bacterium | reverse complement strand
CCTTCAATCCTGCCGAAGTGCTTAAGGGAGAAAAACAAAGCGGCACAGGCAGTATTACTTTCAGAAAAGCACTTGTAATTGTGCAGTTTACACTTTCAATACTCATAGCGATATCTTCAATTTTCCTGTTCAGGCAACTGAAGTTCATGCAGGAAATCGACCTGGGTTTTGAAAGAAGAAACCTTATCTGTATTCCTATGGCTGAAGGAATGAGGCCGAAATACTACTCACTGAAGTCCGAGCTTGAAAATCAGACTCTGATAGAAGGAGTAACAGCTGCCCGTAGTAATCCTGTCAGAATAGGTAGCAATTCCGGCGGCGCCAGCTGGGACGGCAAGGATCCCGAGAAACAGGTCCTGATAGGGACCAACGCAATCGATTACGACTACCTTGAGACGATGCAGATGGAGCTGGTATCAGGAAGAGATTTCTCACGGGAGTACAGCTCGGACATTGCGAGGGATTCTACAGGTAACTTCCTGATAAACGAGGAAGTTGCCAGGCTGATGGGGGAGGGTGATCCTGTAGGAAAGAATTTCAGCTTTATGGGCCTCTCAGGAAGGATAGTGGGGGTTCTCAGGAATTTCCACTTCAAGGGCGCGGATCAGCCCATAGAGCCAATAGCTTTCGCCCTGGCTGATACGAGGTACCTGAGTTTTATACTTATCCGCCTTTCTGCACAGGATATTCCCGGCTCAGTCAGATCGGTTGAAGAAATATGGAAGAAGATTATCCCGGAGTATCCCCTCGATTATACCTTTGTCGACCAGGACTATGAAAACCTGTTCAGGACCCAGATACGTCTCACAAGCCTCCTCAGGTATTTTACTATCCTGGCTGTAATTATTGCATGCCTCGGACTTTACGGACTTTCATCCTATTCAACTGAAAGAAGGACAAGGGAGATAGGCATTAGGAAGGTAATGGGGGCAGGCAAGGCTGAGATCGTTACATTGATTTCATTTGAGTTTCTTGTACCGGTTATAGTCTCAATCGTTCTGGCTTTCCCTGTGGCAGGCATTGTTGTAAATAAACTTCTGAGCCAGTTTGCAAACCGCGTGGACCTGAGCATCACTGTTTTTTTGTTCGTTGCACTTGCTTCAATATCAGCGGCTCTGCTGACGGTTGCCTACCAGGCATACAGGGCGGCACTCGTGAATCCTGCAGAAGCTGTTAAAAACGAATAAGCCCTAAATGCATCATTTTGGAAAAAAACCTGTCTATAAACTGGACAGTATGGATTTTGCTTGAATTGATAATTAATAAATAACTCCCCTTATTATGTTTAACAACCTTATTAAATACAGCCTGCGTTCATTCAACAGGCAGCGCGGCTACATAGCGATCAATATCACAGGCCTTGCAATAGGAATTGCCTGCAGCATGCTTATTGCACTTTATGTTATAAACGAATCCGGGTTTGATTCTTTCAATGAAAAGAAGGACAGGATTTACAGGACAATCCTTAACGGTAAAATCGGCGGACAGGAACTGACAGTTGCCTATTCGCCTCCGATAATGGGTTCGACCCTTGTAAAGGAGTTTCCCGAGGTTGAAAGCTTCCTCAGATTGACCGGTCGCGGGCCGACAGTAGTTGAATACAATACCCAGGTCTTTACGGAAGATCATATTATCGAGGCTGATTCATCGTTTTTTGATTTCTTTTCAATCCCGGTTTTGAAGGGTGATGCGCTTAACCTTCTTAACAAGCCTCACAGGGTCGTGCTTACTGAATCGACAGCACGAAAGATCTTTGGCGATGAGAACCCCATCGACAAGCCGCTGAAGATTGGAACTGACAGTATTCGTTATATTGTAAGCGGGGTTATGGGAGACGTGCCTGCGAAATGCCACTTTGAGGCAAATATGGTTACTTCATTCATGACGAACCCCCAGTCGCAGGTGCCCGTATGGCTGAACAACAGCCTGGCCACTTACCTGCTCCTGAAACCAAACACTTCTGCCGCCGATGTTGAGGCCAAATTTCCTGAACTGCTTCTGAAGTATGTCGGACCGGAGATCCAGCGATACATGGGGATAACGATCGACGACTTTGAGAAACAGGGCAACAAATACAGGTTTTTCCTGCAAAAGCTTACCGACATACACCTCGATCCGGGTATTGAGCAGGAGTTCAGGGATCCGGCTGATCCGAAATACCTCTGGATCTTCGGAAGCATTGCGGTTATGATAGTTCTGATAGCGGCAATCAACTTCATGAACCTTTCAACGGCACAGGCTTCCAGGAGGGCAAAGGAGGTTGGGATTAAGAAAGTTGCCGGGTCGACCCGCGGGTCCCTGGTTACCCAGTTCCTTTCCGAATCCTTCATCCTGTCGCTCACAGCACTTGTTCTTGCAGTTTTTATAATAAAGCTCAGCCTGCCATGGTTCAACAATCTTCTCGGAACCGAGCTGACTCTTGCTCTTCTTTCCGACTGGTATGTAATCCCCCTCCTTTTGCTCTTTACCCTTGTTGTCAGCCTGCTTTCGGGGAGTTACCCGGCACTCTTCCTTTCTTCATTCAATCCCTATGAGGTTCTGAAGGGAAGTGTCAGGAACAGCATGCAGAACGGAAGGCTCCGGAAAGTGCTTGTTGTATTCCAGTTCGCAGTATCAATAGTCCTGATTATAGGAACCATGATAATGTACCGGCAGATTAACTACATGATAAACAAGGATGTGGGATTCGACAAGGAGCAGCTGATCGTAATAAACCGTGCGGGTGCGCTGGGACAGAGGATGAAGGCCTTCAAGGATATTGTCAGAAACATCCCGGGCGTTGTAAACGTGGCGAGCTCAACAGCCGTACCGGGCAGGAACAATAACAACAACGGCTATACCATAGAAGGCAGAAAGGATGAGAGCTTCCTGATGACGACAAACTGGGTTGACTATAATTACCTCGAGACCTACGGGATGAAGCTTACTGAAGGAAGGTTTTTTGATGAGTCATTCACTTCCGACATGGATGCCTGCGTGATAAATGAGTCAGCAAAAAAGGATTTTGCTATTGAAGATAACTCGAAGGTTCGTTTCATGGAGCCCTCTGATTCCGGGATGGTTTACCGCCAGGTGATCGGGGTAGTCAGCAACTTCAATTTCCAGTCGCTCAGGAATCCAATAAGTCCTTATGTTATGAAGTTTCAGAATGAGCGTATAACTTTTGGCTATATTTCCGTCAGGCTGTCGGCTCAGAACTACAGGCAGACGATTGCAGCCATCGAGGAAAAATGGAAGGAATTCCTGCCGAACAACCCCCTCCAGTATTATTTTCTTGACGAGGATTTCGAACAGATGTACATCCAGGAGAAGCAAAACGCAAGCATGGCAGTTGTATTCTCAATACTTGCAGTCCTGATTGCGGCCCTTGGACTTCTCGGCCTGACATCGTTTACGGTTGAGCAGAAGACAAAGGAGATCGGTGTGCGCAAGGCAATGGGATCGACAGTGGGAGGCATTTATGTTGTAATTTCCCGCGAGATTGTTATCCTGGTAAGTGTCTCTGCCCTGCTGGCGTGTCCTTTGATATATTATATAGCCGGCAAGTGGCTCGAGAATTTCTATTACAGGTTTACTCCGGGAGCGCTTATCTTTGTTGCAGGTTTCGGAATTG
>JALOMK010000030.1 GCA_025455505.1 Bacteroidales bacterium | reverse complement strand
AGGAAGCTGTGGATATGGGGCGACAGGCTTATCGACGGAAAGACAACGGGCCTGGGAGAGTGGGAGGCAAGCATGAACAACACCCACAGGGCAATAGACATGATACCAAAGGATGTTGTAATCTGCGACTGGCACTATGAGCGTCCAGACCAGACTGCAGTATTGTTTGCTGCCAAAGGTCTGAGCGTGGTTACCTGCCCCTGGAGGAACCCCTCCGTTGCAGTGCTCCAGGTGCAGGATATGGTCCGGTTCAGGGAGCACTCCACTCCCCTGATGAAGGACAGGTTCCAGGGCATGGTGCAGACTGTATGGTCCGGAGCCTCTCAGTTCATGGACAGTTACTACGGCATCAGACCGGAGAGCGGAGCTGACTCCCCGGCCATGTGCTTCAGGCAGATGTATTCGGAGATTGGCAGGCTCTCCGGGGCAAAGTGATCAGTTATTGTTGAGCCGGAATACTACAGGTATCGTAAACCAGACCGGTACAGCGACTCCTCCCTGCTTCCCGGGTCTGAATAGGGGCAGCGACTTCACTACTCTTACAGCCTCATTGTCGAGCAGCGGGTCAACACTCCTCAGGACTTCAATCCTGTCAGTGGAACCATCGGTGTTCACTACAAATTTCAGAATGACCTTGCCCTCGATATTTGCAGCAATTGCCTCCTCCGGGTACTTCAGGTTCGCTGCAACAAACTTCAGTAACTCGGGAATGCCACCGGGGTATTCGGGCATTTCCTCAACAAATATGCGCGGTTCGGTCTTGTCAGGAATTACAGGGTCAGCCGGTTCGGAATAGACAATAGTGTCGCCTATGCCTTTGTTGACAGCTGAATTAACCAGATCATCGGTTGTCGGAATAAAGTCAGTGATTTTAAGAGTATCATCGGTTACCTCGGGTTTCATGTTATGCACGGCATCAACAGGGGCATCCGGTGGTTTTGGAGGTGGTGCAGAAACCGGTTCTGCGATCTCCGGGGCGTCGAGAATTATTAAAACATTTGTTGGTCCGGCAGTTGCAATGCCCTTGTCGGACGAAACCGAGAGTGCCAACAGCAGTGCAGTGCAGATTGCAACAGAGCCGATTATCGATATTCCCGCTGCAGCATTGTAGCGTTTCCTGAGATCGTATGCACCGTATTCCCTGTTCCGGTTTTCAAAAACGATCTCATCAAATCCTGGTACAATTTCTTCGTTCCTCTTCATTTTAAATAGTTTTAAGTTAAACACCACAGGCAATCGTGGGTTTCCGCTATTTTGAAAAGAGGTACAGTTACTGTTAAACAAAAAGAGTGCCGGAATCCTCCGCGGCACTCTTTTCATATCCGGTATGTGCTTTTTACAAGCTGATTGCTGACTATTTGTAGGTTCGTGTCATTGATGTCGGAACAATGATAAGGAAGTCGGCTTTCCCCATTGCATCGGCGGCGGGCTTTTCAATGTCATCCTGGAGTATTGTTGTAATTGTAACTATTTTCAGACCCGGTGAATACTTGTTCAGATACCAGATTATCCCCATGTACCTGTCTGAATGGTAGCTTCCGTTGTAATGTATAACTGTTTTGCGCTTCTGCCAGTTGTCGGCTACCGATTTAGCCATTGTTGCGTCTTTGAGGGCCTGTGCTTTAGGCAGGTTCGCGTTTGCGTGCATTGCTCCTCCGCCCATCGAGAGCATATCCTTGTAGCAGGCAAGTTCAGGATCGTATTCGATGGGAAGCGGCGCAATGTATTTCAGTCCTGAGGCCGATACCTTGTCCAGCGCTTCAAAGCCTCCCGTCGCAACAATTGATGCGTATCTTCTCGGAACGTTTGATGCGATAAATTTCAGACCATTTTCCTTTGCAAAGTTCAGGAGCGGCTTATAGTCGGTGCCGTAATTCTTCCACAGCCTTGCCTCGCTCTCAAAGGAACTTTCCTTTATAAGTCCACCGAGATATTCGTCAATGAGAAGCTGGTTGTCGGTCTCGAACATTTCAGCCGCGAGGACAAGATCATTTTCCTTCTCAGCATAGAGGCTTTTTGTAACTTCAAGTTCGAGCCAGTGGGCTATGGGATTGTCGTGAAGTTCACCGAAGAACACAACATCCGCCTTGCGGGCATCCTTTATAATATCATTGTAATCGGCCTTTTTGCCTTCTCCAGTGAATACAGTGTAGGCGGGTTTATCCTGGGCTGCAATTAACAATGTGAACAGGGAAATAATAATCGTAAGGGCTGGTTTCATTATGATAGATTTAAAGCTGTGACAAAGAAAGGAACAAAAATCAACTATCAATGTTCACCTGGCTTAATATTTGAAAATCCAGAGCATGGATAAAATCCATTGTTCAGTCCCGTCGGATAAAGGCTTGTTAATTCCTTCGGCAAATGCATTTCGGCAGAGGGAATCATTGCCGGCGTTCATCCTGAGTTCTGCGTATAACCATTCCGGGGTTGTTTAAAGTTTGGCTGCAGTTTATTTAAGGCCGAACCTGTAGCTGAATTTTACCAGGAAAACATTATGGGGGTGGTTATCGGCTGTGGAGAACAGGTCAATAATATCATCAGAGTAGTTAAGTTCTCCGGTATTTTCATAACTGCTCCTGGTCTGGCTCCAGACAAGATATACGGATGACCCTGGACTGTATTCCCATCTTACCACAAGGTTCGACAGGAATTCACGAACGTTGAAATCGCTGTTTTTAAATGAATAATCGGTCTTTCCATCGAGATTCTCGTCAATTGCATAGTTTGAACCATCTGTCTCCTTCTGGCTCTCGCTGTATGTCCAGAACCTGTCTTTGTAGTTTTGAGCTTTATTATCTAGTATCAACGTATGGTCATAATATCTGCCCGTTGCAACAAAAGGCTGGCCCCAGTATTGAAGAGTAAGATCGGGACTCAGGTTTAAATTAATCCTGAAGGAGGTGTTTACAGTTTGCCTGTCGATGCTTGCAAAAATATACCTGTGCTGGTTCTGCGGAGTTTTATGAGTGACATATTGCATCTCGCTGAATGATTTGCTTATGCCCGGAACGAACGAAAGTACCAGCCAGTTTGTTGGTTTGTATGAAAGTTCTATCTGAGTGTACAGATTCTCCGAACTGTTCTCAAAGCCCTTGCTTACCCGTCCAAATACCTCAAGGTTTACTTTTTTCCTGTTGTCGGTGGAGAATCCCAGTCTCAGGTTAATGTTTCCCGGCATTTCCATGGAAGGGCCACCCCTGAGAAGTCCGGTCTGGACGCCGCTGCTGACAAGATTTCCCCCGGTAAACACGTTCCAGTAGTTTTTAAACTGCATTGAGCCGTTCCATTCAAAGCCTTTTCCGAGGTTCTCAGCACCGAAGTTTGTCACCTGGAAGACGTCGAAATTTATGTTGTACCTAAGGTATATTCCTTTGGGATCCCACACGTTATATCCCGCCCACAGTACATTGAGTATCTGGTCTGATTCTCTCAGGAAGCCTATATCATTTGTCTCAAATCCGGGTGTTTTCCAGATCGAGGCCAGCATAAAGTTCCAATGGCCGTTTAGTTTCATCACCTGCATTCTGCCGCCGGATCCGGCAAGGGAAGTCCGGCTTGAATCAAGTTCGGTGTGGTCGTTATCGGGTCGTTGAAAATACCTGGCAGATGAAGTCTGGGTATAATATATTGCTTCCTGAGATCCTTCAACATAACTGAATGCCGTGTTGAGGTTGAACATCCAGTTTTTATCCTTGAAATACTGCGTGAAATCAATCCCGCCTGAATAGGCTGATTTGTGCATATACCTGCTGAGATTGTCGTCGAGGAACCTGTTTGTGCCTGTAAATATCCCGCCTACTATCGTGTTCCCTTCGTTAATATCCCTCTGCACTCTTCCAACCATGTAGTTTGTAAGAGGTTCCACGGTTTCGTACTTAGTGCCGCCAACAGTATCTATTTCCGCTTTTTCTTCAGCAGCAAGAGCTTCAATAAATCCTACCGAGAGGCCTTTTTGAGTTTTGCCGGTAAGTTTTGCGGCACCGATGATGTTTGTGATCGTAGGCACATCCGCATGCCAGTCATCTTCAAGATCGGGATAGCCTTCAGGTCTCCGGCCTATCCTTCTTGAGTAAAAAAGGTTGTCGTTTCCTACACCGCCATCCCCGATACCAAGTCCGAAATTTGTGATATTGTTGCCCTCGATGAAAAAGGGCCTTTTCTCTTCAAAGAAGGTCTCATACGCAGAAAGGTTCACTTCAGACGGATCGGCCTCCACCTGGCCGAAATCGGGATTAATCGTAAGGTCCATCGTCATGTTGTTCGTGACGCCTATTTTTGCATCGAGACCTGCATTCAGATTAAATGATCTCCCGTCAGCCCGGAAAGGGTTATCAGGTTCCGCTTCGAAAGTTTCGGCTTTTGCCACTCCGTAGGGAGTGATGTCGAAGATCTTACGTGGCTCTATTTCCTCAAGTCCTGATATTTCGCCGAAAAGATGCACCAGCCCGGGAGCTTCTTTCGGGATATGCTGCCAGAAGCATGTTTCATTCTTCCTGTACAGCACCCTGGCAAGTTCGAGACCCCAGACATCTGCGGAATTCTTCTCGAAGCGTACCTGGCTGAGGGGAATTTTCATTTCAGCAACCCAGCCTTCCTTATTAATAGATGTTTTTACCCACCAGTTCGGGTCCCAGGTCTCATCCTCATTCTGGCCGTCGTTTGTAAACATGAGATCATATTTCACCCCGGCGGAGCTCACTCCGAAGCAGAAGGCTGTCCTCAGGTCGTGGTAGCTGTCGAGAATTATTGCAACAAGGTCTCCGTCGGCCTGGTCGCGGCGCGTGAGCCTGTTCACGATGCTGTCGGGTGCCGTGTCAAAGGCTTTCACGGCAACATAAAGGTTGTCATCGTCAAAGAGTATCTTGAAATCGGTTTTCTGTGATGCTTTTGCCCCGTTGTAGGGTTCGTGCTGTACGAAATCGTCAACCCATTCTCCTTCGGTTTCCCAGAAATCCTCATCGAGGAGCCCGTTTATTACGGGTGCAGCCGGCACCCGTGTTGCCTTGTATTTTTTTTTCTCAGGGTCCTGACCGTTTAAAACTGCAACTGCAAGTATGCAAACTGCAAGTGACAGAATAATTCTTTTCATTTAAGGCTTCGTTGTCTTGTTTTGCTTACTAATGACGCAAAAGCCTGCCAAGTGTTGCAGCAGGAAGGAAAGAATTTTCATGTTGTTAAGCAATGTGCAGGGATTATTGCTGATTGTTAAATATTTATACACTTCAACAGTGCAATTCAGCAAACGAAAGGGATATTAGTGATATAATCCGGTGAATTCCTTGCGCGATTTAATCAGTACAAAGTTATGAACTCGTAGCTGCTGCCGTTCGCTTCCAGGAATCTGAGGAGGTCGCCGGCCGATATCACAAGAGTGGCTGTGTTTATGTTAGGGTGAAAGGCAAGCCTGCTGAATTTTTGCAATTCCATATCGAGGAAAAGGTGAACGTTGTGTGTTTTGTCGTTTATCAGTCCGAAAGGCGACACTGATCCCGGTTCAACACCGAGGTGTTCCATCAGTCTTTTGTCGGAAGCAAAGGTGAGCTTTCCCTGGTGCAGCCTCTGCTCAAGGTCGCGGATGTTAAGCTGGGCCAGGTGCTCAAGGACGACAAGGTAATGGCGGTTTCCTTTATGATTCCTGAAAAAAATGTTCTTGCAGCGTCCGGAGTCATAGTCGCGCCAGTGGATCTTTGCATCCTCTATTGTAGCCACCGGAGGGTGTTCGTAGTACTCATAGCTGATGTTGAGCCGGCCAAGCAGTTCATATAATTCCTTCTGCCCTCTCATTGTTCACCGCTTCCGCCAGGGGATGTATTTGAATTCCATGCCGGCGAGCAGGGCAATGTCATTTCCGGCTTCCATTGAGTCGGTATCCTCCTCCTCGTAGTACCATTCAATAACAACAGGGATTCCGATATTCTCGAGCTTTTTGAATTCGAGGAAGATATCGTAGAAGAATTTGGCTGAGGATGAATTGAAGTAGTCGAGTTCCGTGCGGAGTACAAAAGGATTGTCTCCGGACCAGACCCGGGTTCCGTCGGCCAGCATTTCCGCAATATAATCTCTTGTCCACTCGATAACCGGGTAGTAAATTGCCCTTACATCTTCAGGCGAGGAAGTCCCCTTTATCATGAATGTGTTTTCGGAAGGGGAGAATCGGATTTCTGGAGTAAGTGCGGTTGGCTCGACATACAGGGTCTGCATTGCTTCGGCTTTTTACAAAATTGCACCTTAATTTATTAAAATGCGAAACAAAGGCAAAAAAATATTTCTGAATTACGGCGGTGCCTCTCAGTTTTCCCTGGCTTCCGTGTAACCGGTGTCTTCAGCCAGGTTGCTGCCTGCGGAAGCCTCGACAGCCAGCCTGTCGCAGCGTTCGTTTTCAGTGTTGTTTGCATGACCTTTGATCCAGACTATTCTTACCTTGTGCTCCCTGTATATTTCAAGGAATCTTTTCCAGAGGTCGGGATTCTTTTTCTTTTTGAATCCATTTTTCTCCCACTGGAAGAGCCAGCCCTGGTTAACTGCTTCCGAAACGTAACGTGAATCTGTGTAAACCACAACTTTTGAACCCGGGATTTTAAGCGCCTCGAGTCCGCAGATTACAGCGAGGAGTTCCATGCGGTTGTTGGTAGTGAGCCTGAATCCACCTGCTTTCTCAAGCCTGTGCTTTCCGTATATAAGCACTACTCCGTATCCTCCCGGACCGGGATTACCGCTTGCAGCCACGTCGGTGTAAATTGTGATTTCACCTTGCATGGGGGAGCACAATGCCTGTGTTTGTGAGAAATAGTTTTATTGCAATTGAAAGCAGTATGATGCCGAAGACTTTCTTGAGTATCTGGAGGCCTGCCTCGCCCAGCACCCGCTCGAACTTTGATGTAAGTCTGAGGACAAGGTAAACAATGAACATGTTCAGAATAAGCGCAAGGAGTATGTTTATTGTTTCGTATTCAGCCTTAAGCGATAGTATTGTTGTTATTGATCCTGCTCCTGCAATCAGGGGGAAGGCAATGGGAACTATCGATCCGCCTCCTGCATGCCCGTGCCTGAAAAGTTCTATGCCAAGGACCATCTCGATGCCGATAAGAAAAATAACGAAGGAGCCTGCTATTGCAAATGATGACACATCGACCCCGAAAACGCTAAGGAGAGGACTTCCAATAAACAGGAAGGCAAGGAAGATACTGAAGGCCACAACTGTTGTCTTGGCCGGTTCAATGTCGCCGGCTTTTGTCTTGATGTCGAGGATTATTGGGATTGATCCGGGGATGTCGATAATTGCGAAGAGAACCATGAAGCAGGCAAAGATCTCGATGAAGTCAAGGTGCATTTTGTTTTTTATGCAAAGATAATCAGAAAACGTGAGAGGCAGAATAAAAGGACAGACAATGATGATGTGTTTGAATCCTGTGCTGTCACATGAAAGCGTGAGTGCAAAAGTGCCGGGACAGCAAGGCCTTTAAAAAAATAAGAGACTGGTGCACATTTTGCATCAGTCTCTTACCCGATAGTCTGTAAGTCTATTGAACTATAGTCATTTCATCGACAAGGTGCTTCGCGCCCGCGAACACTTCCATTGTCCAAAGGACATACCTGATGTCGACAACGATTGTCCTCTGCAGGTTTGTTTCGTATGCAATGTCGCCACTCATGGCCTCCCAGTTGCCATCGAAGGCGAGTCCGATGAGTTCGCCCCTGTCGTTCATGACAGGACTTCCGGAGTTGCCTCCCGTGATGTCATTTGTTGTAAGGAAGCAAACCGGCATGTAGCCTTTTGAAGAACCGTACCTGCCGAATTCCTTTTTTGCATTCAGATCAAGGAGCTTTTTCGGAAGGTCGAATTCATAGTCGCCGGGCTTGTACTTGTCAACGACGCCCTGCAATGTTGTATAATACTTGTATGTAACACCGTCCCTGGGTTCGTAGTCCTGTACTGTTCCGTATGTAAGCCTCATTGTTGAATTGGCATCGGGGTAGAGTGTTTTTTCAGGCGCCATCTCCATAAGGGCCGCTATCCATAGCCTTCTGCCGCTTGTAAGCTGTGAATCGAACGAGAATGAGCCTTTCGATACTTCTCCGAGGGTCTTCATTATTGAAGCGGCAGTGAGAGTGACAAGGTCATTTTCAAGGGGTTTAAGTACTGGTTTGCCGAGGAAGGCATAAAGTTTTTCTTCGCTCGTGAAAACTGACTTTGCAAACATGTCATCAACAAACCTGTCTATGCTGCCCTTATACTTTTTATCTACAATATTGGCGTAGAAATCGGGGTGGAATTTTGCAGGGACATCAGCCCTGTATATAGCAAGCATTGCTTTCATCGACTTTTTGTCGGTTGAGGCATTGTAGTCTTTGAAGAAGGCAACAGCGCTGTTTTTTACATTTAGCGATGCATCTGTTATTTTCTGGGCTTCGCCCGACTTCAGCGCGCTTATGAGCATGTTTGCAGCGCCGCTCATGTTGAGGAGCTCGCAGCCCTGGAGGCATTCATTGAGGTACTGAAGTGCGTTGTAGTATTCTGCCCTGCCTTCAATGCCTGTTTTTATCATGTTGAGCGCCTCACCGTATTTAGCCTTCCTGTCGGGGTTTGCTGTCACCCAGGTATTGTACTGCTTCTCGATCTCTTCTTTTTTGGCTTTCACATTAAGTCTTTCGAGACCTGCTTTCTGACCGATTGAATACTTCCAGTAATTTGATGAGCCGAAGTATTTCGCCGAGTACTGAATATTCACTTTGGGGTCGGCCTTCATGTCGTTCATCCATACATCCTGTTTCAGGCCGCGGACCTTAATCCTTACAGGGTGAACAATCTGGAGCTGCTCATTCACTTCATAAGAGGTCATGTACCTGTTTGTCCTGCCGGGGTATCCAAGTATCATTGCAAAGTCGCCCTTGTTGCGTTCCTTGATTGATACAGGGAGGTGATGCCTTGGTTTGAGGGGGACATTCTCCTTTGCATAGGGGGCAGGTTTGCCGTCGGGACCGGAGTAAACGCGGAATACGCTGAAGTCGCCTGTGTGACGGGGCCATTCCCAGTTGTCGGTATCGGAGCCGAACTTGCCAATGGATGAGGGCGGGGCGCCTACAAGGCGTACATCGAGATACCTTTCATATATAAGAAGGTAGAAGTAATTGCCGCCATAGAAACTTGATACTGAGGCCCTGTAGTTGTTGCCTTCGGAAGCTTTTTTCTCGATGGCGCCTCTTGCCTCTGTGAGTGCTGCTGTTCTCTCAGCCTCGCTCATTCCCGGTTTTACATTTGCAAGCATCTGGGAAGTGACATCCTCGATGCTCACGAGGAAGGTCACTGAGAGACCCTTGTTCGGGAGTTCCTGTTCCTTTGTCATTGCCCAGAAGCCGTCTTTAAGGTAATCGTGTTCTACCGTGGAATGCGACTGGATCTGTCCGTATCCGCAATGGTGGTTTGTAAGGATGAGTCCCTGTGATGAGACTATCTCCCCTGTGCATCCGCCGCCGAAGATGACTATTGCGTCCTTGATGCTTGCCTTGTTAAGGCTGTAGATGTCTTCGGCACTGAGTTTGAAGCCGAGTTCGGTCATTTTGCCGATGTTGAGTTTCTCTATAAGCGGCAGGAGCCACATGCCTTCGTCGGCTTTGGCCCTGAAGCTGAAAGTGAGAGAGAGGACAAGAAATAACGCTAATGTTCTTTTCATTCTATTTTATTTTGATTGATTATAAATAAAATTTGGGAGGCAAATATAGTTTTTAAATATTACATGAAACAGCATAAATGTCAGCTGAACTCAAATGTCATCTGGGTATCCGTGAGACTGAATGACTTCCTGTGCCAGGGGCTGATGCCGTGTTTTACTATTGCATTCCTGTGATCGCGTGTTGGGTAGCCCTTATTGTTTTTCCAGCCGTATTCAGGAAATCCGGAGTGGATTTTTTCCATGAATTCATCACGGAATGTTTTCGCAAGCACCGAGGCGGCGGCTATTGACATGTATATTCCGTCGCCCCTTATAATTGTCTTGTATTTAACAGTCCTGTAGGGAAAGAACCTGTTGCCGTCGACCAGTATGAAATCGGGCTGACGGGCCAGGCCGGCGAGGGCCAGGTGCATTGCCTTTATTGATGCTCTCAGAATGTTGATCTCGTCTATTTCGTTATTATCTATTGAGGCGACGTTCCATGCTATCGCCGACTTTATTATTTCATCCCTGAGAAGGAGCCTTTTCTTTTCGCTGAGTTTTTTTGAGTCGTTGAGTGTTTCATTTTTATAGTTCCTTGGAAGGATCACGGCGGCTGCAAACACAGGTCCGGCCAGGCAGCCCCTTCCGGCTTCGTCGCAGCCGGCTTCGACGTGGTTTTTATAGAGGTAAGGCTTGAGCATCAGGATAATGAAAAGCGTAAAGTAAGCAGTTTCCGTTCAGAATATAAAGCCTTCTGTTCTGCTATACGAAAATTCTTTGGAACAGAATGGTTGATATTCATGTAAGTTATTAACATATTTATCAACAATATTTGTTGCTTTATCAAAAATTGTTTTTATTTTTGAACGCCAGTAGTAGAAAGAAATGATAAAAGGATCTGCATTCTTAACTATTATCTTATTCAGTATCACATTAAACCTCAGAGGTCAGGAGTTGTCACAATATGTGATGGTACCTGCAGCGGGGCTGATTGTGAAGGGTACTTACAATTACCAGCAGACTGTAGGGGAAACGGCTATCGAGATATTTGCCAGGAGTCCCTATGTGATCACCCAGGGATTTCAGCAGCCGGGCGTTAAAATTGACAATATTCCGAACCAGGGGAATGGTGTGGAAGTATATCCGAATCCTGCCAGGGATTATATCGACATCGAGCTGTTCGGAACAGGACCAAGGACATTCAGAATCGAAATAATCTCCTTTGCAGGCATGATTGTAAAAAACGGTACAATTGAATTCACATCATCCTTCAATTACATCCAGCGGCTTGAGATCTCTCATTTCATGAGGGGCTTCTATTTTGTGAGGGTGATAAGCAGCGACGGAGTCATAAACAGAAC
>JALOMK010000299.1 GCA_025455505.1 Bacteroidales bacterium | reverse complement strand
ACCCCGAGGGCAGCATATTGTTCCCTGGCCAATTCGTAAGATTTCTCAATGAATTTCTTTTTCATACCTGTATTGATTTTGTTAATCTGGAGTTTTTAATTTCCGGTTTATTAATCGTAAATCTTTATTATTCCATAAAGAAAACCTGCTCAAGCGGAACAGATACTGGAGAATTGTCAGGATTAGTCTCCATAATATCAGCCATATACTTCCACCACCTCTTTACAACTTCGGTTGATCCGAGATCCTGGGAGGAACTGTTGCCGGACTGTTCCTGGTAGGCAAAAAGCGTATCCGTTTCCGCGTCCAGGAAAATTGAATAGTTTCCGATACCTTCATCCTTAAGCAGTTTTTTGAGTTCAGGCCATATTTCATTGTGCCTTTTGATATATTCCTGCCTGCACCCTGGCTTAATTTTCATTTTAAAACCGAATCTTTTTGACTGCATGATCAACCTAATTTTACAATGAATGTTGAAAGGATTAGAATGATAATACCCAGGAGCAGAACCATGAATGTCTTTCTGCTGCTGCCTTTCCACTCATTGAGAAGAATGCCCCAGATATTCGAAATTGCAATGTTAAGTGCCATCAGGATGCTCCAGCCGAATACCGCCATTGATTCGGGAAGCTTGCTTGAACCCATTCCAAAGAAGTGGAACTGAAGGAACCACAGTATACCGGCCAGGAAAGTGAAAAAAAGATTGTTAAAAAGAGTGCCTCCTGAGACTGAAAAATAGTCCCTGTATGTTTTGTTCCTTATGTTAAGGTAACCGCAATATGCAAGATTTGTAATGAATCCGCCGAACAGGATGAATATCAGCGAGGGGTTCTTTTGAAAAAGAGGGTTTGTACCATGGGCGAGTGCAATTTCCTCGATGGGCTTGCCTGCCTCAAATCCAAAGTTAAAGCAGGCGCTCATTATCCCGGCAAATACTGCAATCAGGATGCCTTTTTTGAGTGCAAATTCCTTAACGGCGGCTCTTTTTTCCTCATCGCTCATCTCCCTGCCTTTAAGGGATCCTGCAAATCCAATAACTGAGATACCTGCCACTGTCAGGGCAACTCCGGCTACAGTAAGGATTCCGGATGTGCTTGAAAAAAGATTATCGCCGGAAACAAGCGGAGGGATAAGGGTTCCGAAGGCTGCGCAGAGTCCGAGGGCGATGCTCTGCCCGAGAGCAACCCCAAGATACCTGATGCTCAGACCGAAAGTAAGTCCGCCGAAGCCCCACAAAGCACCGAAAAACATAGCCATAAGTTTTGCAGATGAAGGCGCTTCAGATATTATCGGCAGCAACTCGCCCCGGGGAACAAATATCAGGGCAAACACAAGCGGTGATATGAGCCATGCTGCCACACCCTGGCTGAGCCAGTATGATTCCCATGCCCATTCCCTGACCTTTTTAAAAGGGACGTAAAAACTGGCGGCGCCAATGCTGCCCAATGCAATTAGAAGTATTCCTGAAACAGGGTTCATTTTTCAGCTATTTATTCAATGAATGCGCAATTTATAAATTATAGCAATGAATCTTCATCGGGAGGGTCAAATAATCAGACATTTTTTTGTAAACTTGGTTCCGAATCACAAATAACCTGAATGATGAAGCCAATTAAACTTATCCTGCTTTTTCTTGCTGCTTGCAGCATCATTGAAGCACAGACCGGAGTAAAGGATCTGACTGTTGAATATAAGAAAGATCCGCTGGGAATCGACAAGGCACAACCAAGGTTTTCCTGGAAAATCACGGGAACAGGTACAGGGATTATGCAGTCAGCCTACGAAATAAGGGTTGCCGGCGACCAGAAGTTTTCATCTGCCTCAGTTTTATGGCAGTCAGGGAAGGTTCAATCTGACGAGTCTGTGCTTCAGGCCTATTCAGGCCCCGCGCTTAAATCCGATACGAGGTATTACTGGCAGGTAAAAATATGGGATGACAAAGGGAAGGAATCGAAGTGGAGCGCTCCGGCCTTCTGGGAAACAGGTCTGATGCAAAATACAGACTGGAAGGCAAAATGGATAGAGATGGCTGCTGATACACAGCGTTATGCTCCATCGCCTCATTTTCGCAGGGAATTCACCGTGTCTAAAACAATAGTTTCAGCCCGTGCCTATGTAACATCACATGGATTCTATGAGTTGCATCTTAACGGCAAAAAGGTCGGGGACCAGGTCCTGACCCCTGGTTGGACATCCTATGGCAAGAGGCTGCAGTACCAGGTATACGATGTAACAGCACAGCTTGTGAAAGGGAAGAATGCCGTGGGGGCTGTGCTTGGTGATGGATGGTACAGGGGAACACTCGCATGGGGCAATAACTGGGCCATTTACGGGAGAAGGCTTGGACTCCTGTGCCAGCTTAATATTAAATACTCTGACGGCAGCAGTGAGATGATAGTAAGTGACGAAACCTGGAAGTCGCACCGCGATGGAGCGATCAGGATGAGTGACATATACAACGGTGAAACTTATGATGCAAACAAAAGACTTACAGGCTGGAATCTTGCAGGATATGACGACAGCAGGTGGTCAGGAGTGATTATTGGCGGAAATGCAGGCAGTGTCATTGAATCTGAAGGCGCCCAGGTGAAAAAGATACAGGAAATTAAACCGGTTAAAATATTCAGGACGCCGGGAGGAAGCCTTGTGGCTGACATGGGACAGAACATGGTTGGTTGGATAAGGCTTAAGGTGTCAGGTCCTAAAGGCAGTACAGTTACTGTCAGGCATGCGGAAGTACTGGACAAATACGGGGAATTTTACACTGCAAACCTCAGGTCGGCAAAGTGCATGCTCTCATATACACTGGCAGGAACTGGGGAAGAAGTTTATGAACCCCGTTTTACATTTATGGGATTCAGGTATGTCGAGGTAACTGGTTTTCAGGGAGAGCTGACTTCTGAAAACATCACAGGAATCGTAGTTCATTCCGACATGGCAGTAACAGGCAAATATGAGAGCTCAAGCGAACTTCTTAACCAGCTTCAGCATAATATTCAATGGGGACAGAGAGGTAATTTTGTTGATGTACCCACCGACTGTCCGCAGCGCGATGAGCGCCTTGGCTGGACGGGTGATGCACAGGCATTCTGCAGGACTGCCGCCTTTAACATGGATGTCGCAACCTTTTTCACCAAATGGCTCAAGGATGTATCGGCCGACCAGAAGCCTGGCGGAGAAGTGCCAGATGTAATTCCTGATGTCCTGAACAAACAAAATGCAACTACTGCACAGCCCTCGGCCGGATGGGGCGATGTTGCAGTAATTGCACCCTGGACTATGTATGTCGTATATGGCGATAAACAGTTTCTTGAGAACCAATACCCCGGGATGAAGCTTTGGATCGAATACATAAGAAAAAATCAATTTCCATACTTTGCAGATTATCTTGATCAAGAAACACGTATTCGACAAAGAGAAAGAGATGCAGCAGGGAGTCTTTATGAATATTCTTCAAAATAAATTAAAAGTCAAATGAAACACTTTATTTTATTTTCTATCATCTTAATATTGGGAAGCGATAATTGCTATTCTTTAGGAGAAATCGGGGAGCAAAGCCGTTATTCAGGAATTGCTGAATCTGAAAATATTATTGATTCAGTAGCTATTGATAACGAATATGTT
>JALOMK010000029.1 GCA_025455505.1 Bacteroidales bacterium | reverse complement strand
GATTGAAAGGGAGAAGGCTCATTTTGCCGCAACAGTGGAAGAGAGGAGGAGAAAAGACAGGATCTTCGGAAAAATTGTAAGGGACTACAAAAACAAAGACCCGAAGCAGAAAGGAATGTGATAACATACTGACTGAAGCTTACTGCACTGTCTGCGGATCCTCAGCCGATAAAGGGTAAGCTGCAGGGAGAGGGGGAAAAAATAAACTATGAAAATACTGCTTACAGGAGCCACAGGTTATATAGCCCAGAGACTGCTTCCGGTTCTGGCCGGCTCAGGTCATCAGGTTGTGTGCTGTGTGCGGGACAAGCGAAGGTTTAGTACCTCCAGGTACAGGCAGGGCACGATAAGTGTCATTGAGACTGACTTCCTTGACCCTGTGAGCCTTGAAAACATTCCACCTGATATTGATGCTGCTTATTACCTAATTCATTCAATGTCATCGGGAAAAGGCGATTTCGGCGAGCTTGAGGAGCAGTCGGCAGTGAATTTCAGGGAACGGATCAACAGGACAAATGCAAAACAGGTAATCTACCTCAGCGGCATAGTCAATGAAGAAAAACTTTCCAAACATCTTTCAAGCAGAAAGAACGTTGAAAACATACTCTCAACAGGCACTTATTCGCTCACTACACTCAGGGCGGGTATAATAATAGGTGCAGGCAGCGCATCTTTCGAGATAATCCGCGACCTGGTCGAAAAGCTGCCCCTGATGATAGCCCCTAGATGGCTTCTAACAGCAACCCAGCCTGTGGCAGTAAGGAATGTGATAGAAGCACTGTCGGGGGTGCTGCTCAATGAATCGGCATACAAGGGCAGCTTCGACATCGGGGGGCCGGATATCCTGAACTACAGGCAGATGCTGCTTGATTTTGCTGAGGTCCGCGGCCTGAAACGGCGCATCCGGGTCGTCCCCGTTATGACACCCAGGCTGTCATCGTACTGGCTTTATTTCATCACTTCAACTTCTTACAGGCTGGCACAGAACCTTGTCGACAGCATGAAGGTTGAGGTCATCTGCAATGAAAATAATCTATTCAGCTCCCTTGGCATTAAACCAATTAGTTATAAAGACGCAATCAGGGAAGCCTTCGAGAAGATAGAGATGAATAATGTGATGTCAAGCTGGAAGGATGCCCTCACTTCAGACATCCTTTCAGGCGGTATAGCAAGACATGCCGAGGTTCCGGTTCACGGTTGCTTCACCGACAAAAGGGCAACAAAACTTACTGACCCCGAAGGAGCCCTTGAGAGAATCTGGGCTATTGGCGGAAAAACAGGCTGGTATTACGGAAACTGGCTCTGGGGACTCAGGGGTTTCGTTGACAAGATCTTCGGCGGCGTCGGCCTCAGGAGGGGCAGGAAAAACGAAACTGAAATATCTCCGGGCGATGCCCTTGATTTCTGGAGGGTACTGATTGCCGACAAGGAAGAAAAAAGGCTGCTCCTCTACGCTGAAATGAAACTTCCGGGTGAGGCCTGGCTCGAATTCAGGATCGATGAAGACAATATCCTGCATCAGAAAGCCACATTCAGGCCACTGGGGCTTTCGGGCCGGCTCTACTGGTACAGTGTCCTTCCTTTTCATGCTTTTGTCTTCGGTGGCATGATCAGGAACATTGCAAAAACAAAAAATGACACTCAACGAAAAAAGGCATAGCTCAACAAGATCCTGTTTTCTTTGTTTACTGATAAAAATGCTTTTATGCCAGATCCAGTCAGAGTAGGCGACATGATACCCGATTTCAGTCTTCCTGATCAGCATGGAAACATTGTTGACATTAATAAATACAGGGGATCGAGAAAGCTTGTAATCTTCTTCTACCCCAGGGACGGGAGTCTCAACTGCACCAGGGAAGCATGCTATTTCCGCGACCTATCCGAAACATTCGACGAAGCAAACGCCGTGCTTATAGGCATCAGCAGCCAGTCGGTTGAAAGCCATAAACACTTCGCTGAAACAAACCGCCTGGGATATACACTTTTAAGCGACACAAACGGCGATGTAAGGAAGCTGTTCGGAGTCCCTTCCAAAGCTTTCGGACTGATCCCCGGGAGGGTTACTTATGTCACCGACTTGTCGGGAAGGGTTGTGTTTATCTTCGATTCCCAGCTCGAAACCCAGCGCCATGCCGACGAGGCACTCAAAATCTGCCTCCTGCTGAAAAAACAGGCTGCCACTGAGTGATGGAACGCTTCAACCTAAGATATTTTGCATTAATCAATAAACTGTCTCAAGCCCAACTGATAAATGAAAGCAAACTTCTACGATTTTAAAGCTCTGAGCCTGCAGGGCAAAGAAATAAGCATGGAAACCTATAAAGGCAAATTTGTCCTCGTTGTCAACACTGCAAGCAAATGCGGCCTCACTCCTCAGTATGAGGGACTTGAAAACCTTTACAGGAAATATGGCGAAAGGGGGCTCGTTGTCCTGGGCTTCCCATGCAACCAGTTCGGGAACCAGGAACCCGGTGATGAGAAATCGATTTCCGAAGGCTGCCTGATCAATTATGGAGTAAGCTTCCCTATGTTCTCAAAGGTTGAAGTTAACGGCGACAATGCTCATCCTCTTTTCAGATATCTTAAAGGGGAACTCAGGGGTTTGTTAAGCAGCAGGATTAAATGGAACTTTACAAAGTTCCTGATCGACAGGAACGGGAGACCAGTTAAAAGGTTTTCGCCCGCCACCACACCCGAAAAGATTGACGTCTTTCTTTCAAAAATTATCTGACACCGGCAAGTCTTTCGACGTCAGCCTGCCTGAAGATGATCTTCCAATACTGAACACAGGATATTATCAATAGCCCGATTCAGGGTTTTCCCCTGCTTGTCAGGTGCCAGTATTCACAAACAGGGCATTTATATACCCGAATTTCCCTTGAGGATCGTGTTTCATTTATATACCGCGCCATTGCCCGGGCATCCTCCATGGAAGTATATGCCTCCTTCCTGCAACGGGCTTCAAGGGGAGCGGCACTCATGTTATTGTTGAGTATGTAAGCCATTGGACGTAGCCACAAAGTTTTTAGTACTGCTGAATCATAATCTGTCAGTTCTGCAGCCGCCTTGCCTGCCCCGGGAATACGGCAATGCTCTCGTGACCGGCCGCATCAACAGCCTGGATGCCGAAAAAATAATTGTCCTTCGAATACGGCAACGTAACTTCATTGCCTTTCACAAAAATCTTCCTCTCCCAGAGGGGCTGGTATGTCTCCCTCATCAGGATATAGTAACCGTCAGGCTTCACTCCCATTGCGGGTGACTCCCAGCGCAGGGTTGTGCTGTTCGACAGGCCTGCGGTAACGATACCGCAATTGACAGGCTCAAAGGGAGCGTTTGCAAGGTTCGCAATCGTCGCAAGATTAATCCCTGCATTCTTTCTTACATATTCGTAGTCGACATACTCAGGCAGGTCACCTTCCTGTATCCCGTTTACAAGGGCGGGCACCTTGTGTGTCCTGTCGTAATTCTCGTTGAATTCACATATCCGCACCGCAGGGAATCCTTCCTGGCAGAAAGGAGAGTGATCGCCACCCCTGCCGAACCTGTCATTCCTGAAAACAAGAGTCACTCCGAGCTGATCAACATATCTTTCTCCCGTTTCTTTTATATATCGTGCGAGCTGCCTTGCCCTTCCGTCGTTCTCACCGGAAGTAAACTTCCTCTGCGCAGCCATCTGGTCTGTCTCAAATGCCGGCACCCCCTCGCTGAAAACCCTCACCCTCATATTGTCGTTCAGAAGTGTTCCGCTCGATCCGCTGTTGCCGATCATGTCATTATTGAGCATGGCAATTATATTCCACTTTTCATCCCTGGCCTTTAAAGCCATGTGCTTCGCTCCATAAAGGCCGTGTTCTTCCCCCGATACGGCAATAAAAACAACAGTTCCCGAAAATTGCCTTGACGACATTATCCTTATCAGCTCAAGGATGGCTGCAACTCCTGACCCGTCGTCGTTTGCCCCGGGGGCGAAGCTTGTGCTGTCGTTATCAAGTGCAGCCCTCGAGTCGAGGTGTGCGCTCACGACAATTTTCCTGTCGTCGGAAGGATCACCGCCTTTCAACGTTGCAACGACGTTCTTAAGCTTCACCTGTTTTGATATCCTCTGTCCCGGGCCTCCCACAGTGTACTCCTCAAAGCGTACCTCCAGACGGCCACCCGACTGGGGAATGTACTTCTCCATTTCCGCCTTTATCCAGTTCCATGAGGCTGCAATTCCCTTCCCGGGATCGGTCTGGGTGCTGAGGTTATGCCTTGTGTGGAAGCTTACAAGCTTCCTTACGTGCTGCTCTATCCTTTCCGCTGAGATTTCACTTACCATCCGGCTTATTTCCGGGTCGCGGTTAATAATTGCCTGGCAACAGGCGAAGGAGGGAAATGAAGCGCAAACCAGGAAGGAAACAAATTTTCTTAGCTGCATGTCTCTTCTATCTCGCTGACAGTTTTTGGTATATGCTTACCAAGCACCTTGTGGCCCTTCGCGGTTATAAGCACGTTATCCTCGATCCTGACGCCTCCGACCTTCATGTACTTATCGAGTTTTCCGTAATTTATGAAAGCACTGTATTTACCTTCGGCTTTCCACTGGTTTATAAGCTCGGGTATGAAATAGAATCCGGGCTCAACAGTAAGAACATGCCCGGGCTGGTATGGCAGCGCAAAACGAAGGTAGGCCGTCCCGAACTTGTCGCTCCGCTTTACTGTGTCGCTGTAACCAACGTAATTCTCGCCCAGCGACTCCATGTCGTGCACATCCAGTCCCATCTGGTGACCCAGCCCGTGTGGCATGAAGAGTGTATGCGCGCCGGCTTCAACGGCTTCGCTTATATCGCCCTTCATGAAACCAAGGCTTTTCGCCCCTTCGGCAATTATCCTGCAGGCCTTGAAATGAATGTCGCGGTTAGGCACTCCGGGCTTCATCGCTGCAATGCATTCGGTGTTGGCCCTGTAGACAATTTCGTAAATCTCCTTCTGCTGGCTGCTGAATTTCCCTCCTACAGGAGTGGTGCGTGTAATGTCGGAGGCATAATGCATGTTCGATTCAGCCCCGGCGTCAGTTACCATCATGCGCCCCTTCACCAGTATGTTGTTATGCACGTGATTATGAAGCGTCTGTCCGTTAATGCTGAGGATTATGGGGAAGGATGTTCCTCCGCCCTTTGCGAGTGCAATGCCCTCGATTGTCCCGAAGATCTCCTGTTCGCTCACTCCCGGCTTGCACATCTTCATAGCAGTGACATGCATGTCGTAAGCGATGCCGACTGCCTTTTCAATTTCTTTAATCTCAATATCCTCTTTTATCGAGCGCATCGATACAACTGCCTTTATAAGATCAGTGGAAGCAAGTGTTTTCATCTGGCAGGGATTCTCCTTCAGGAGTGAACCAAGCGCCATTTTTGACTCACCTCTGTAAGGGGGCAGAAAGTGAATCCTCCTCTTTTTTGAGACCGCCTCCTTTATTGTTTCCTCAAGTTTCCTAAGGGGCGCCGTGTTATTTACACCTGCCTTGAGAGCAAGATCTTTCACGGTTGGCTGGGGACCCATCCATATAATGTCATCCAGACCGAAATCATCACCGAATATCCAGTCCTTGCCCGAATCAAAGTCCATGACTCCGGCGAATCCCGGCATATCGAGACCGAAATAATACAGGAAGTCGCTGTCCTGCCTGAAATGATAAGTATTTGCCGGGTAATTCAGCGGGGCTTCAGAGTTGCCCATGAAAAGGCCAAGGCCGCTTTGCATCAGCCCGTGAAGCGTCTCCCTTCTCTTTATGTAAACTTCGTTTTTAAACATGGCACAAGTATTTAATGTATGGCCCCTAAGTTATAAAAAAGTTTCTTAACCCGGGGCTTCAGCCCCGGGCTCCCCGGAACCAGGCCAGACCCCATACCTCCCGGCAGCAGCAGAACCTATGCCCTGGCTACCACAGACTCCCATATCCCCGGACTTCCTTATCCCCGGGCTTAAGCCCGGGGTTATATGGGGTTACAAGACCATAAGGTCTTTTTATTCTCACAATTTTTTATAGTTTTGCAAAAAATAAACACTAAGCATGTTCAACAAGGAAACAGAATACGCCCTCAGGGGCCTGGTATATATCAAGCTTCAGAACCTGAATGAAAGGCGTCCCGGAGTAACTGAAATCTCAAAGGAGATAGGGGCGCCTCACTTCTTTACCGCCAAGATACTCCAGAAGCTTGTCAGGGCCGGATTCGTCGAATCACTCAAGGGCAAGGGTGGCGGCTTTTATTTCGACATTTCAAAGCCTGAGCTGCCTATACGAAACCTCATTGCCTCAATAGAAGGCGAAAAATCATTCACTGGCTGCGCATTCGGACTTAAACAGTGCGACGAAAACCAGCCCTGCCCCATGCACGAAAGATTTGCACCAATACGAGAGGCCATAAGGAACCTCGTCGATACGGAAACTGTACAGACGCTTGCCCTTAAACTGCAGGCAAAAGGAACAGGAAAGACTGCCCTGGATCTTATCAACAAAATAACAGCGAAATAATAAATTCAATCTTTTTGTTAATCAGTTGTATAAATTTGCGAATAGTATTTGTTATTAACAGAATATTATTATATTCGCAATGATTTGAACATCTTATTAACAACCTGGTCCCGACATGCCTTACAGAAGATTGCCAAACACCGACACTGCCCGCATCAGGGCTATTAAAACTGCCATCGAGAAAGGAAGGGAACTACCCCCAAACAGGCTGGCCTTCTCATCAAGGACACTTGTAAGACTGCATCGTATCCTGCCGCTATTCGAGAACAATATAATTGTTTACAGGCAGTCGCTAAACTCGCAGAGCAAGAAATCACGCGACTACAACGAAATATCAAGGAAGGCCAGGACCTACCTCACCCACTTCATAAAGGTAATGAACATGGCAATTGTCAGGGGCGAACTTCCCCCCGAGACACGCACCTTTTACGGGCTGGCTGTGAACGACGGCACTGTACCCTCGCTCTATACCGAAAATGAACTCCTTAGCTGGGGCAGGAGGATAATCGAGGGCGAAGAATTCAGGATCAGGAAGGGCGGCAGCCCCATAACAAATCCCACCATCGCAGTTGTCAAGATCCGCTTCGAACACTTCATCGATTCCTGGACATACTATAACACTCTTTCAAAAAGAACTCTCGATATAACCGAAAAGAACAACATCCTCCGCAAAGAAGCCGACGAAGCAATTCTTCAGCTTTGGAACGAGGTTGAAACCTCTCACAGCAACTACCCCGAAGAGGAAAGAAAGAAACTCTGCGAGGACTACGGCCTGGTTTACTTCTACAGGAGAAATGAACTTGAGAGGGAGGGCAACAGGGAAGTCCAGAGCCAGCTCTGGGCCTGACTAAAATCCGAAAATCCTAAACCCATTATTTAATATCCATACCGGAATCTTCTGATCCCCCGCTGTACGCCCTTTTCATTAGCACCAGAACAAGAATCAGCAGGCCCATAGGCAGAGCCGCTGACAGGAGCTCACTCCCCGGGGTCCATACATCTTCTGCCGTAACAGCATCCTGCCCCCGTAAGAATTCTCCTGCAACAGAGACAGCATTATTAATGAAATGAGCCGCCACCGGCAGCCAGATGTTGCCGCTCCAGAGGAACATGTAGCCAAAAACCGCCCCGAGCGCAAGCCTTGGCAGGAAACCAAGGAATTGAAGATGAACGGCACTGAAAAGTACTGCCGTTATCCACACTGCCGCATGTCCTGATCTGCTTAGCCTTCCCAGTATTCTCTGGATTACTCCCCGGAAGAGAAGTTCCTCACCCAGGGCAGGCAGGATTGCAATAACAAGCAGGCTTGTGAGGAACGACACAAATCCTGATCCGCTCATAATAAGATCAAAAACAGTCCCAATGATTTCCTCCTTCTCATTTATCCACTCCGAAGCTCCTGAAAAGATCCCCGATAGCACGACTTCAGAGTTAAGCCTCCCCAGAAACCAGGTAACAGGAAGAAGCATAAGCGAAGCAAGGACGGCAAGAATTAGCCCCTGCAGTCCCGGCGCCCGGCATGGACTGCAGCCCCTGAGACCGCCCGGCTCAATAGCTGAAAGTATTACAAGCGAAGGGATAATGAAAAAAACGAGCTCCTGCATTGCAAGAAGATACATCAGAAAGGCTTTCTCCTGCACTGTGGCTGACATGCTCAGGTCCTCAAGGATCGCCGGTTCAATGCCTGAAACCCATAATCCTGCCGTGGTTGCCGCCATCATCAAAATGCCTCCTCCCCCCGCCACTATCAACAACGATACAAAAAGCTGACGTGCAGGACTGCTACTGTGATCGATAAGCCGATCCCTGATAAACTGCATTTTATTACATTTGCACCCAAAGTTACCAATAAAGATCCCAACCTTGAAAATCGGCGGCATAAACCTTCCTGAACAACCCCTCTTCCTTGCACCAATGGAGGATATCACCGACCCTTCCTTCAGGATGGTCTGCAAGGATCTGGGAGCCGACTTCATGTACACCGAGTTCATTTCATCCGACGGGCTGATAAGGGACGGCGAGAAGAGCGTGAGGAAACTCGATATCTATGACTCGGAACGGCCGATAGGCATCCAGCTCTACGGCCACCTCATTGATGCAATGGTCGAGTCGGCAATAATAGCCGAACAGGCAGCCCCTGACCTTATCGACATCAACTTCGGCTGCCCGGTGAGGAAGATAGCCACTCGCGGAGCCGGAGCCGGCATGCTGAGGAATATCCCGCTTATGATTGAGATGACGGAAGCAATAGTGAGAGCCGTCAGACTCCCCGTTACAGTGAAAACGCGTCTCGGGTGGGACGATGATTCAAAGATAATAGCCGACATTGCCGAACGCCTGCAGGATACGGGAATAAAGGCTTTGACAATTCACGGGAGGACACGCGAACAGTTGTATAAAGGGGTGGCCGACTGGACCCTCATAGGAGAAGTGAAAAACAACCCCCGGATTGTTATCCCGGTGATTGGCAACGGTGACATCAACGGGCCCCTCAAGGCGAAGGAGATGTATACGAAATACGGTGTCGATGGCATCATGATAGGACGCGCCACCGTAGGACGCCCTTGGATATTCAGGGAAATAAGGCATTACCTCAGTACCGGGGAGATACTTCCCGAACCAACTGTCAGCGAAAAAGCCGACATCGCCCTCATGCACCTTTCAAAGTCGCTTGAATTCAAGGAGGGCAACAGGGCAATTTTCGAAATGCGGCGCCACCTGTCGAACTATTTCAGGGGAATACCTCATTTTAAGGAAACGAGGCTCAGGCTTCTCACAACACTCGATGTGGAGGAGATCCGATCAATAATTGAAGAAATCAGGGTAAGATGGGGCGATTTCAGGAGTGAACAGGGGGCTTCTCAATTTTTTCAGTGAGCGCCGACAATCCTTTCCAGCCGAACAGGCGCGATAAAATAAATACAAAAATGACTCCCGTTGCCAGAAGGGCTGCAAATTCAGTCCAGGGATATATACCAATCTGCTCATACAGCGCATCTGTCTGAAGAGCCGATGCCCTGTTCGTAACCATTATGCACAGGAAAATATTGTTGGCAGTGTGGGCTCCCATCGCCGCCTCGATGCCATCATCAAGAACAGTTATCAGACCGAAAATGAGACCGAAGAGTATGTACTGCGGCATCATTGTGAAAAACCCGAATTCCTTCACTTCCGGATTGAATGCATGCATGAGCCCGAACAACACCGAGGTCATCAGCAGCGGAAACCACCTGTGCGCGAAAAGCCTTGCAAAGCCCTGCATCAGGTAGCCCCTGAAAATTATCTCCTCGAATGCAGCCTGGAAAGGGACAAGAAGAACCGATACTGCAATAAGCGCTGCAAGAGATGTGCTTGCATTGTTGAGCCTGAAATTTGCAGGATCAACTCCCATGTAAACGAAGAAATATATTGCTGCAAGCGCCGCCCACACGAAAGCCGACATGAAGAACCTGTCCCACCTTAACTTCGTCGTGCCGTTTATTGTATCCTTTATACTTCTCTCATTCAGGGGCTTCACAAGTAAAATAAATGTCACAAGCCCCGCTATGAACGGGAAAAGCATAACTGCAAGAAGCATGTTCGAATCGAGACCAAGCACACTGTAGTTGTTCGGATTTGCAGCGAGTTCCGTAAAGAGGCCGGGGTTCGAGCCTGACTTTAAAAGAGCTGCTATTATCAGCGGAAGGGCGCCGAGAGTGTTTGACACTATCAGCACTGCTGCCAGCATTATTATATATCTCCAGATATGGTTCCTGCCCCTGAAGGCTGACTCTAGGTGATTCATACAGTATGTTTCAGAATTCGGTTATTGCTCTTTTCGGGTGGTCTATTGAATAGTGCAGACCAATGCTCTCCTGTCGGTTCTTTGCCATCTTGATTATTACATAGCCCACGTTTATAAGGTTCCTCAGTTCACAAATCTTTTTCGATATCAGCGATCGCTTATAAAGGCTTTCCGTCTCCTTGTAGATTATCTCGAGACGTACAAGCGCCCTTTCAAGCCTGAGATCGGAACGGACTATCCCGACATAGTTGCTCATGATCATCTGCACTTCCTTGAAATTCTGCGTCACCAGAACCATCTCCTCGAGATGTGTTGTACCCTTGTAATCCCAGTCCGGGATCTTGTCCTCATACTTCAGACCCTTTATGCTCTCACAGGCATGCCTGGCTGCCCTGTCGGCATACACAACCGCCTCCATCAGCGAATTGGAGGCAAGCCTGTTGGCGCCGTGCAGACCGGTCGAGGAGGCCTCACCCAGGGCATAAAGCCTGCCTATGTTGCTCTGGCCGTCCATGTCGACCTTGATGCCTCCGCATGAATAATGCGCCGCCGGGACCACCGGGATCATGTCTTTCGTGATGTCTATCCCTCTCTCGAGACAGTGCTCATACACATTCGGAAAGTGATCGATAAGACCAGCCGCTTCGAGATGCGTGCAGTCGAGCCACACGTGGTCATCGCCCCATATCTTCATCTCGTTATCAATCGCCCTCGCAACAATGTCCCTTGGCGCCAGCGAACCCCG
>JALOMK010000298.1 GCA_025455505.1 Bacteroidales bacterium | reverse complement strand
TCAGGCTTCAGTACACGCTCCTCGGCAGGCAACTTGACAACTCCCTCGCTGTGCTTGAAGAGCTGCGGCTGTCGGACGAGGAAAGGTACCGTACGGTTCTCGGGATGGACACTGTGTCTGAATCCTTCAGGATGGCTGGTTTCGGAGGTGTCGACAGGTACCGCGATCTTGCAGGATTCGATAATTCAGAGCTTATGACCTCCTACAGGTCGAAGCTCGACAGGATAATAAACCTTGCAACCGTTCAGCAGGAATCTTTCAAAAGCGTTGAGGAACGATCCTCGGAATGGAGGAGGGAACTTGATCACCTGCCTGTAATAAGCCCCGTTGATGTGAAGTATGCCCTAGGTGACGGTTTCAGGTTCAGGAAAGTGCACCCGGTGCTGGGAACCTCACGTATGCACCCCGGCCAGGATTTTCCGGTTCCCCCCGGTACAAGGGTTTATGCCACCGGAGCCGGAAAGGTAATAACATCCGGCTGGATATCGGGTTACGGCAACTGTGTTGTAGTTGATCATGGATATGGCCTTCAGACAATTTACGGTCACCTCAGCAGGATGAATGTAGTAGTCGGCCAGAATGTGAAGAGGGGAGAGTTTATTGCCCTCAGCGGCAATACAGGGATATCGACCGGGCCGCACCTTCACTACCAGATTGAGAAGTACGGCAAACACATGAACCCGATAAACTTCTTCAACAACGACCTGGATGTTGAGGAATACAACGAGATGATACAGGCATTTTCAAGCGATACCAACTTCAGGTAACCTTTCCAAGCTGTTTGATAATTAGAAATCTGTGCGTGGGAAATTCTTCCCTTTGCTTAGAATTATATCAGGATTATTTATATTTGCGGAATTATGCCAAAGACCAAGTACAAGTTCAACCCGGAATCGCTAAGCTTCGATAAGATCAGGCTCTCATTCAGGGAACTGATGCTCCGTGTGCTTGTTTTCTTCACAGGTTCTGTTGTAATAGCAATGATCTACTGGGTTGTTTTTGCAACTTTCTTTGATTCACCAAAGGAGAAGGCCCTGGAGCGCGAGATCGACCAGCTTATGGTTCAGTATGAACTGATGCACAGGGAAATGGATAACGTTGAAAAAATACTTGACGGTCTCCAGGAAACTGACGACAACCTTTACAGGACAATTTTCGGTGCAGAGCCGGTTGCATCGACATGGAGACGCGGGGGGACAGGGGGCGTGAACCGTTATAAATCGCTCGAAGGATACAACAATTCGGACCTTGTTATTGAAACAAGCGCCAGGCTCGACAGGATAAGAAAAAAGATCTACGTGCAGCTTAAATCATTCGATGACCTCATCCTGCTTGCAAAAGAGAAGGAGGACATGCTGAGATGCATACCTGCAATTCTCCCGATATCAAACAAGGACCTCACCCGGACTGCCTCAGGATACGGCTTGAGGATTCATCCCTACTACAAGATTTCGAAGTTTCATTACGGCATGGATTTTACAGCACCCACAGGCACCGATGTATACGCCACAGGTGATGGTACAATATCGGCAGTTGTGAACGCCAGGCGAGGTCTCGGCAACCATGTTATTATCGACCATGGTTTCGGATACACAAGCCTTTATGCACACCTTGAAAGGGCCAATGTGAGGGTTGGACAGAAAGTAAGAAGGGGTGATGTGATCGGCTTTGTGGGCAACACAGGGATGTCTCTCGCATCACATCTGCACTATGAGATCAGGATCAACGGTGTCAATGTCGACCCTGTCAACTATTACTTTAATGACCTGTCGGCAGAAGAGTATGAACGCATGATAGAAATTGCCTCACGTACAGGGCAGTCATTCGACTGAAGACCAGCCTGGACGTACTCCGGATCAGATATTTTCTTATATAGTTAGTTATGCCTTACAAGGAAAAAAAAGTAGAAAAACTCTATTATTCGATAGGTGAAGTTTCCGAAATGCTTGAAGTCCCGGTTTCCACTGTCCGCTTCTGGGAAAACGAATTCGATATCCTCAAGCCATATAAGAACAAAAAAGGGAACAGGCTTTTCACCCCCGAGGATATAAGGAATCTTCGCATAATTCACCGCCTCCTCAGGGACCAGGGTATGACAATAGCGGGGGCCCGGAAACACCTCAGCCACAAATGGGAGGAAACTGAGTATAAGTATGAGATAGGGGAGTCGCTGCAGAAAATCAGGACTTTGCTAATTGACATGCGCGACAGCATCTGAGGAAGCATTTTATCCCCTTGATTTAGTTACAAGTAACTGCACCAATGAAATTATTGCTTAAGGAGCTTGCAGCCTATCTCGATTCCGAGATCCCCTTGTCCTTCCAGGAGAGTTATGATAATTCCGGTCTTCAGGTCGGCTCCCCGGACGATGAAAAAAGTTCAGCCCTGCTCACACTGGATGTAACCGAAGCGGTCATCCGGGAAGCTGCAGCGAGCGGATGCGATGTGATAATATCACACCACCCGCTGATTTTCGGCGGTCTGAAAAGCATAGGCGGGAAAACTGCGACAGAACGAATAATATCAGAAGCCATAAAAAGGAATATTGCTGTTTACTCGGCCCATACGAATCTCGATGCGTTTGACGGGGGGGTAAGCATGAGACTTGCCGGAGAGCTTGGTCTGAAAGATGTCAGGGTCCTGTCTCCACTCAAAAACAGGCTTCTAAAGCTTGTTGCCTTTGTGCCTGAATCACATCTCGACAATGTTCGTAATGCGGTCTTTGAAGCAGGTGCAGGCGTCATAGGGAATTATGACAGATGTGGTTTTACGCTTAAGGGCACAGGATCGTTCAGGGGAGGGGAGGACACGAATCCTTTTTCAGGCAAAAAAGGCAGCGAGAGCTTTGTGAATGAACTGCGCTTCGAAACGATTCTTTTCAGCCACAACATCAGCCGGGTTGTTAAAGCCCTCCTTGCTTCGCACCCCTACGAGGAGGTGGCCTATGACCTGTACCCGCTTGTAAACGCTAATATCAGGGCAGGCATGGGTGCCATCGGAACCACAGATGCTGATTATGATGAAATTGAATTCCTGAATGCAGTTGCTGAAAAACTGGGTGCCGCAGGTGTCAGGTATTCACAGCTCACCGGAAAGAAAGTCAGAAAAGTCGCCCTTTGCGGAGGTTCTGGTTCCTTCCTCCTGGGCGAGGCAATTGCTGCCGGCGCTGACGCATTCATTACCGGAGATATTAAATATCATACTTTTGCAGAGGCTGAGAATAAAATCCTGATAGTGGATGCCGGGCACTACGAAACTGAAAAATTTGCAACGGGTATAATTTACGATCTAATTATCAAAAAATTCCCTAAATTTGCAGTCCGGTTTTCAGGAACAAATACGAATCCGATAAATTATTTGTAAAAAATGGAAAAAACAAAAGTGCATGAAACCGAGATCTCCGTCGAGGAGAGGCTCAGGGCTCTCTATAATCTGCAGCTGGTTGATTCTGAGATAGACAAGATTAAGACACTCAGAGGCGAACTTCCTCTTGAAGTGCAGGACCTTGAAGATGAAATAGCAGGCCTTGAGACTCGCCTGAACAATATCAGGGAAGAAGTCGTGAATCTCGATAAATCAGTTTCGAAAAAGAACAACGAGATTGCTGATGCCCAGGCACTCATTAAGAAGTATGAAGAGCAGCAGAAAAATGTAC
>JALOMK010000297.1 GCA_025455505.1 Bacteroidales bacterium | reverse complement strand
CATCGGCCGAAAGGGTGCCCAGTTTATCAGATGCCGGCGGAATTTTTATTGCTTTTCCACCCTTGAGCCTCACTGACCTCAGGTCAGTGGCGTTGGTGGTTAGAGAGCTTATTCCCAGGTAAATAAACGAGTTCTGCAGGTCGGGCAATCCGGAGAAGTCAAAGTCAAGAGCCAGGCTTGTCGCGTCGCCATAACTGAATTCCAGGTCCCTTCCCCTTAATTCGGCTATCGTCCCGGCAACTCGCCCCCGGACTCCGATAACATCTTCAAGCTTCGAAAAGAAGGGAACAAAATAGCGCAGGTCATTGGAGCTGACCAGCGAATTGTCAATTACAATGTCGAGTTTTGCAGTTTCAGTGAACCTGCTGTCGAAGCCTGCTGAATCTGATGTAATATATACTCTCGGGACATTGATAACGGAGCTGTCGGTAAGTACCTGTACCGAGCTGAAGAACAGGTTCTCTCCCGTAATTGCGAAATTGCTTCTGACAGCCCTGGCTGAAAATCCGGAGGACTCCCTGAAACTCATGTTGTAGAAATCCATTGCAACTGTATCGCCGGCAATCCTCAAATCATCGACCATCGCATTCAGTGAGTCGACATGAAGGTTAGAAAAATCTATTCCCTGCCTGCCTTTTTCCGAACCTTTGTTTACAAGATGAAAGGACCCGTTGTTGATCTCGATCTGCTGTATGGACAGCGAGAATTTCCTTCCGGGAAGCGTATCGGGTTCATTCCTCAGGCGGCTGAGAAGCCAGTTGAGATTCATCTGTCCGCTTGTGTCAGTTATCAGGGCGAATCGCGGTTCTATGGCTGCGATCCTGCCGAGCCTGATATTCCCGTTCCGGGGATCAATCCTTCTTATCCCCGCCCTTAGCTGTTTTGCATAAAGAAGCGTGTCGTTATTCTGGTCCCTGACAAGGATGTCGTTTACTATGAGCCTGTTGAAAAACCTGAATTCTATCCTGCCGGTGGCGATATGCGCTGCCAGTTCTCCCGAAAGATGCTTCGTTATCCTTCCAACAATGTAAGTCTGCACGGGCGGCAACCTGAGGGCAATGAAGAGCAGTGTAGGCAAAAGCAAAAGCACTGCCGGGACGGCAAGCAGGTATTTATGCGATTTTTTAGTACTTTTGCCCATTAGTATCCTGATACTTTTCAGAGATCAAAATAACCTAAAATATACTGAAAATCAAAGCGCCGATGGCAGTTACAATATTAGCGATAGAATCCTCCTGCGACGATACATCCGTTGCTGTTATAAGGGATGGCTATGTACTTTCAAACCTTATTGCAGGTCAGGATGTACACATGTCATACGGCGGCGTGATCCCGGAACTGGCATCAAGGGCGCACCAGGCAAATATCGTGCCGGTGACGCACCAGGCGATGGCAAAGGCCGGAATAAGTGCAGCCGATATTGATGCAGTAGCCTTCACGCGCGGGCCCGGACTGCTTGGATCGCTGCTCGTGGGAACTTCATTTGCAAAGGGATTTGCCCTCTCAAGGAATATCCCGCTCATCGAAGTCAACCACCTGCATGCCCACGTGATGGCTCACTTCATAAAGGCAGAAGGAAAGTCACTTCCTTCTTTCCCCTTTCTCTGCCTTCTTGTTTCAGGTGGCCATACGCGAATAATTGTGATCAGGGACCATCTTGAAATGGAGGTCATTGGCAATACAATTGACGATGCTGCCGGCGAGGCCTTCGACAAATGCGGGAAGCTTATGGGTTTTCCATATCCTTCGGGACCTCTTATCGACAAGCTGGCCAGGGAAGGAGATCCGAAGGCGTTCACTTTTGCAAGGCCATTCGTAAAAGATCTCGATTTCAGTTTCAGCGGTCTGAAAACGAGCTTTCTGTATTTCCTCAGGGACATGCTTAAAGCTGATCCGGATTTTATAGAGAAGAGAAAGGCTGATCTCTGCGCCTCGCTTCAATATACTATTGTAAGGATACTCACTGAAAAAACAATTAAGGCGTCGCGGCTCACCGGAATAAGGGAAGTAGGCATTGCCGGCGGTGTTTCTGCCAATTCAGGGCTAAGGAACAGGATGACAGAGCTCGCCTCAGGGGAGAAGTGGAACCTCTTCATTCCGGAATTCAGATATACTACTGACAATGCCGCAATGATTGGCATCACAGGCTATTACAAGTACCTCAGAGGTGAATTTTCAGGGCAGGATGTAATACCCCTTGCGAGGATGTAATTTAAAGCTGATCAGATTAACCGGGCATCCCCGGATCATAGCTGCCTGCGGGAGCCTGTGACGAAAATCCGACAGAAGAAAACTTCAATCCCTTATAAGAAGCTTCCTTGTAACCTGCTTGCTCCCTGCCTGCCAGGTTACAAGGTAAATACCGGTTTTGAGGTTGTGGGGGAATTCATAGTGCCCTGCCTGTGGAATTTTGAAACTAAGCATTCCCGAGCCCAGGGTGTTTGTAATTACGAGAAAGCCCTGGCCTGTGTATTCCGTTAAAAAGTCAGCAACTATAATTCCTTTTGAACAGTATACATTGAATTCCTCCCTTTGAACAGCATCGCTATCAGGTATTACTGTTGATGAAGCATAAACATTAAGGAAGAACCTGTTAAGGTATTCTCCCTGGTCCAGGGCGATATTGTATTCCTCATGATTCTTTAGTTCCTTCTCAATCCCCGTCACCTTGTCGAGGAGGAAAACCCTTCTTCCTCTGAAACTGCCATCAATGTCTTCAGCGCTGAATGTTACTGCCCCTGCACGGTTTGTTTTCAACCCGAGAGGGACAGTGAAGTCAGAATCTTCGCCGGGGCAGACAGCATCAATCGAAAGCTGCCTTCCATCTGCTGTCAGTGAAAAGAGGTTTGGTACCTTCAGGTCGGTGTTGAACAGCTTAAGTGCTTCGATCCTGCTGTCGAAATCATTGCCTGCCTTTTCATCGGAATACAGTACAAAATGATCCTGATCTTCCTCACTGTCGCTAAATGCTGCAGATATCCTGATAAGTGATTTTTCATCCCTTGCGTCTCCCTTTATGAAGTCATGTGTCTTGTCGGTTATTCTTACATTGTTGTCCATCCCAAGTGTGGCGGATACAGGATATGACCCATCGGAAACATGTATAAAGAAAGCCTGCATTGAAGGAATAATCCTGTCGGCATCGCCATCGGATGAAACTCCGTTGATATAGGTGCTGTTAGTTCCGCTAAATTGATCTGAGTTGCTTGACTTGAAAAAATACAGCGCATTGTCGATATTGTTCTTTGTCCATCCGGATGCGGCTTCCCAGTCAATAGGGGAAGGGTAGGGATTTCCGACAAGGTTGAATCCTTTTGTGAATGGCCTGTTGTTATTATAGAGTGTAAGAGAGAGACTTCCATTATTCACTCTGCCTGTTATATCAACAGTATTGGGTCCGTGAATTGCACCGAAATTTACTGCATATCCATACATCGGGACAAGTATGTTTGTGCCGGTTTTGTAGTTTACCCAGCCGGAAGAGCTCCTTGTCTCGTCGTACCTGTAAAAAGTTGTAAAGGCCGCACCCAGGTTCATGTCATCGCCAAACTCGCTCACTGTTGCAGCCTGAAAGGGAGAACTGAAGTATTTATACCCGAATCCTGTCTGAAGATATCGCTGCATTGTCACATTGCCTGTCACAGTGCCGGTGCCTGAACC
>JALOMK010000296.1 GCA_025455505.1 Bacteroidales bacterium | reverse complement strand
CATTTAATTTTGAGGAATAGATGAACAGGGAAGTAAGGATTTTTCTCGTGGAGGACGATCTGAGTTTCGGATCAGTGCTCAAATCATACCTCGAGATCAACGACTATTCAGTTGAATGGGTTGATGACGGCAAGTATGCACTCGATCATTTCCGAAAAGGAGACTTCAATATCTGCATACTCGACATAATGCTCCCGCACGTTGACGGTTTCACTATTGCCAGGGAGATCAGGCAGATAAATACAGAAGTGCCAATAATCTTTCTTACAGCAAAGAAGATGAAGGAGGATGTGTTGCAGGGATACGGAGTGGGTGCCGATGATTACATTACAAAGCCTTTTGACACCGACATACTGCTTGCCAAGATAAATGCAATACTGTCACGACGCGACCCCAGGAGTGGTGAAAGGGATATCTACGAGATAGGCATTTACACTTTCAATTCAAAGCTCAGGATACTTAGCTCCGGCAGTGACGAAAAGAAACTGTCTCCCAAGGAAGCCCAGCTGCTTGAACTGCTTGCAACAAACCAGAATTCGCTTATAAGCCGCGAAATGGCGCTCAGAAAAATATGGGGTTCAGATGACTACTTTACCGCCCGCAGCATGGATGTATACATCACCAAGCTGAGAAAATTCCTATCGGATGATCCTTCGCTTACAATCAAGAACATACACGGAGCAGGTTTCCAGCTGATTGTCAGGGACGACCAGGCCTGAGATGCTGCTTATTGAACTGGAGCGGGAGGAGGGAACTGATTCCGCTAATGACAGCGGCAGTGTCACGGCCCGACAGGATTAACCTTATTTCTCTGCCTGTCCTGGTCTCTTCTTCAGCTATTACCTGCCTGCAGCTTCCGCAGGGCGACACATAGTCTTCAGTAAATCCGTCAGCCGTTCTTGCTGCTACTGCAATAGCCACAGGATAATCATCCGGATAATTAGAAACAGAATTTGAAATGGCGCTCCGCTCTGCACATATGCCTGATGGAAAAGCAGCATTTTCTACATTTGCCCCCATAATTATTTTCCCGCTGTTCAGCCTGATTGCAGCACCCACCATAAAACCCGAGTATGGAGCATAGGCCTTGCCTGAAGCTTCGCGGGCTGCACTGACAAGTTCATTGTCATCTTTCTCAAGCTCTGATAAAGACCTGAATTCACTGAATTTAATGTGAATGATTCGTTTTTCTGACATATTTCACAATATCTGACAGGATGGTAAAGGTAGATGCTTTTTTTCTATTTTTGTCGAAATTCTTAAAGTATGGTCAGGTCCGGCAATTCAATTATCCTTCTTTTGCTGCTGTTGCTTGTTTCAGCTGGTTGCGGCTCAAGAAAGCCGGCCGTTCAGCCAGTGTCCTCCTCATCCTCTCAGCTTGCCCGGGATTACGTTAATAGATATGCAGAAATCGCCGTCAGCGAGATGAAGCGCACTGGTGTGCCTGCCAGTATAAAACTTGCACAGGGAATGATAGAATCTGACTATGGACGGAGCACGCTTGCTCGGAATGCCAATAACCACTTCGGGATAAAGTGCCATAACGGATGGACAGGAGCTACAGTGACACACCATGACGACAGGCGGAATGAATGTTTCAGGAAATACAAGAGGGTTGAGGATTCTTTCCGCGACCATTCCGATTTCCTTGTCAGCGGTTCAAGGTACAGGGATCTTTTCAAAATAGACCCGACTGATTACAGGGAGTGGGCAAAAGGTCTAAAAAAGGCAGGTTATGCGACCAACCCCGAGTATGCAAACATTCTTATAAGGAGCATAGAGGAGAATAATCTCTGGCAGTACGACAGGGGAACAAAGCCGGTAATATCTTCACCTGCGGTAATGCCTGCTGATACGGAGAAAGTTATACCGCAGACGAAACCATCTGGCACAGTGCAGAATGCCGGTAGCGGTGCAGGAGTTTATGCCGTGGCGCCCAGGATCCTTGAAAATAACAGGATACAGTATATTATTGTTAAAGATGGTGAGAGCAGGGAAAAGCTCGAAAAGGAATTCGGCCTGCTGCGCTGGGAGCTGCCGCGTTACAATGAGCTGGACAATGATTTTGTACCCGGGGCAGGTCAGCTTCTTTACCTTCAGCCCAAGCGCGAAAAGGCCGCTCCCGGAAATGATTACCATGTTGTTGCCGAAGGCGAGAAAATGTACGGCATTGCCCAGAAATACGGTATTAAGCTTAAGAGTCTCCATGAGATGAACGGCATTGCGGAAGGTACCGAGGCCTTAACCGGTGCAAAGTTAAGGTTGAGATAGTAAGCCGGGTTATACCTTTATGTGGGCATATCGTTCAATATTGAATCCTCTCAGGAATTCAGGTGTTTCCATTCTTTTCTTGCCTTCGAGCTGCAGGCTGCTGATTGATATGAAGCCATTCCGGCATGCGATCCGGATGAATGTTTTTCCGTCGCTGACAATGCTTCCGGGATTGAGATCATGAGCCTTTTTTTCAGGCTGGCCCTCGAATATTTTGAAAGAAAGCGACTCTTCTCCGCTTATGAAGCAGCCCCTGGCACAGGGAACAGGTGATAGTCCCCTGATGAAGTTACTGATAGCGACAGGCTCATTGTTCCAGTCAACGTTGCAGAAATCAGGTGTTATTTTTGGTGCAATCCTGGCTTTTTCGCCGGGAGCCAGAAGAATTTCCTGTGGCATGGGCTTTATATCGCCTGCAGCAAGTCCTTCAATAGTCCTGATCACAAGCCTTGCGCCATGTTTCATGAGCCTGTCATGAAGTTCCCCGGCATTTTCATCAGGATATACCTGGACCACTTCCCTGAGGAGAATGTTTCCCGTATCTATTTTATCATCAATAAGAAAAGTTGTGATCCCGGTCTTTGTTTCGCCGTTGATTATTGCGTGGTTTATGGGAGCTGCTCCCCTGTAGTGAGGAAGCAGGGAGGCGTGGAGGTTTATAGTGCCCAGTGCGGGTATTTTCCATACTGCTTCGGGAAGCATCCTGAATGCGACAACCACGAAAATGTCGGCGCGAAGATCAGTCAGGTGCTGTATAAATTCCGGGTCCCTTAGATTTTGAGGCTGAAAGACTGAAAGGCAATTAAGTTCGGAATACCTCTTAACTGCCGATTTTGTTATTTTCCTTCCTCTTCCTGCAGGCTTGTCAGGTGCAGTTACTACTGCCACCACGTTAAAGCTGTTCATCAGCAGTGCTCCGAGAGTTGCAACTGCAAACTCAGGTGTCCCCATGAAAACTATCCTGAGATTCTTCATAAACAGCTTATTGTCATTCAAAAGTAAGAAATTAATTACTCTTTGCCAACATGCTTGTAACACGACAGGTTGTGTCCCATCTTGTTGGCTTTTGTCTCAAGGTAGAACCTGTTGTGAGGGTTTGACTCTATTATAAGAGGGATTGTTTCAACAATTTTTATTCCATAGCCTTCGAGGCCTACTCTTTTTACAGGGTTGTTTGAGATAAGTCTCACCTTTCCCAGGCCCAGTTCATGCATTATACTTGCACCTACACCATAGTCTCTCTCATCCTCTCCGAAACCAAGTTCAATATTTGCCTGGACGGTATCCATTCCTTCATCCTGGAGCCTGTAGGCCTTTATTTTGTTAAGGAGTCCTATCCCTCTTCCTTCCTGGCTGAGGTAGATTACGACGCCTTTTCCCTCTTCTTCAACCATCTGCATTG
>JALOMK010000295.1 GCA_025455505.1 Bacteroidales bacterium | reverse complement strand
AATGGCATTATAATAATGTGATTATTTTGTCAGTGAATCGGATATCGTTTTAAATGTCAGTGCTATCTGTCGGGACCATTTTAATTTTGAAGCGACTTATTTTCAGAAAAGTGAGAAGTGAACATATTTCTTTGGATTTTCCTTCATATCCTGGAGAAGGAGATTAAGACTCTGGAGGCTGTTTGAAAGGTTTAAATAGAGCGAATCATTTGTGAGAAACTGTCCCGCGCTGCCTTTCCCGTCGTTCAGGTTCCCCAGCATCCTGGATGTCTGCTCAAGGCTCGACTTAAGTCCTGCAACCGCTCCGTAGATATCGGCTGAAGCCAGCGTGTCGCTGATGGCTTCAAGATTGCCGAATGTCTTTTCCATCCTGGGTGTATTCTGTGACAGCATGGCTGAAAATTTACTTATACTCTCAAGTGTTTGCTTGATGTCCTTTTTCTGATCTGAAAGAATTTCGTCGATGCTGCCTGCGGTGCCGTTCAGGCTGGCCATTGTGTTTGAGAGATTTTTCCTGAAATTTTCATCCATTATTCCATTAATCGATTTTAAAACTGAATCAGTCTCGCTTATAAGGTCTGTCAGCCTGTCTTTAACGGGCATTAGTTCTGTCTCTAGTTTATCGAGAATTGAAACAGCCAGCCTTCCCGGAATTGTATCTCCCTGGGTGTAAAAGCCCGGGCCCTGGCCGTAAACGAACTGCACCTTCATTCCTCCGAGAACTGAAACAGGAACTATTTCAGCTACTGTATTTACCGGAAGCCTGAAGTTTTTATCGACCGAGAATACTACAAGCAACCTTCCGGTTTCAGCATCAAGAAAGCTTATTGACTGCACGACACCAACCTTGTAGCCGTTCACTTCAACAGGGCTCGATTCAGCGAGGCCTCCCACTTTGTCATAGACAGTATAATAGAAAGATGTACTCCTGAATACGTCCTTCCCCTTAAGGAAGTTATCTTGAATCCTTATCGAGAGCCTCCTGCAAAGGTACTATTTTGTCACCTTTTACTGCTATTACAAATGCCCCGGGGTACAGAGATGCTATTTCCTTCCTGTGGTTTGCGGCATCATCGTAGCTTGTGAAATCGCCTGAGAAATACTTGAATATGCCTCCGGAGGAAATTTCCTTAACTTCGTTTAGCCCATTGAAATTTTCAGGACTGGTACTCTTTTTCACCTTAGATGCGGCTATCTGCACCCTGTAGGAATATTCCCCAGGCACAGGCCGAGCCTCTTCTGCAGCAATTACTTTTTCAGTCTCCTTTGCTGCAGCCTGGCCAGTGACCGAAATTCCGCTCTTGCTGTTTACATCGTTTATATAATCGCGGCAGGCCCTGTAAATTGCGGAGGCGATATATTCCTGCCCTTCTTTTGAGTTAAGAAATTTCTCCTCAGTGGGATTGGTTATAAATCCTATTTCAGTTAGTACGCTTGGCATTGTTGTCATGAAGAGTACATAAAAGCCTGCTTCCTGAACACCCCTGTCGGCCCTGCTCACTCTCTCCTTGTACTGGTTCTGGATCATTGCCGCAAGATTTGTGCTCTGTTCCCTGTATACATTTTGCATAAGGGTGAATATAATGTACGATTCAGGGGACTTAGGATCAAAGCCTTCGTATTTTGTAGAATAATCCTGTTCGAGCAGCATGACTTCGTTTTCCTTCATAGCAACCGCAAGGTTCGCCTCGTCCTTTGTCAGCCCCATTATAAAGGTCTCTGTCCCTCTCACTCCACTTGATGGATTGCCGTTAGCATGCACAGATATAAACAGATCAGCCTGATTCTTGTTTGCTATGTTTGCACGTTCACCCAGTTCAACGAATGTATCGTTATCCCTTGTAAAAATAACTTTCACGCCAGGGATGTTTTTACGTATTAGTTCACCTGTGCGCAGGGCAACAGGAAGAACTATATTTTTCTCGTAACTGAATTTTCCGACGGCTCCGGGATCTTTTCCCCCGTGTCCGGGATCTATCACAATGACCCATTCCTTTGCCGGCTTCGAATCTTTATGCAGGGCAAAAGCGAGGGACAAAACGCTTGTAATAACGACTGCAAATATTGTCAGTATATTAATGGTACGTTGTTTGCCGTTATTAAACCGTATACGCATTTAAAATAACTTTTTTATTATAGTTTTGCGCTGGCAGCAGCGGAATGTGCAAAAACCATACAAAAATAGCATTTAAGTTGTATTTTTTTACTGACAGGCGGATAGTTGCAGTTTTCCTTCTGATGGCCAGGTCCCTTTTTCTTTCCGGCCAGGAGAACAGGAACCAGCCTGACACGCTCGCATTCAGCCGTGATACCCTCCTCACCGACACTCTTATCAATGTCATGAAATCATCGGACGACGCCATCGACATGCAGGTTGTATATTCTGCCACGGGAAGGAGAAATATTAATTTCAGGACCAAAAAAGTAACACTCGTCGAATCGGCTGTAGTTACACGCGATAACATGGAGATCAAGGCCGATTCGATAGTAGTTAACATGAGCAACAACACTCTTTTTGCCATCGGCCGTAAGGACACCACCGGGAAGATTGCGGGCAAGCCTGCATTCAAGGATGGTGAACAGCAGTTCGATGCGGATGAGATCACTTACAATTTCAAAAGCAGGCAGGCTTACATAAGACAGATAGTAACAAAACAGGATGAAGGAACCCTGCAGAGCAAGTTTACAAAGCTGCTCGAGGACGGGACATCCAATATCTCAAAAAGCTCCTACTCAACGTGCGATGCTGAAACGCCGCACTTTTACATCAATCTGCCGAGAGCAAAGATATACCCCGGTGAAAAGATCGTATCGGGTCCTGGCAACCTGGTCCTTGAAGGCATTCCTTTGCCGCTTGTGCTTCCTTTCGGGTTTTTCCCCATTAACACGAAAAGGGCTGCATCAGGCATATTGATACCAAGAATAGGAGAGGAGAGGGAAAGAGGATTCTATCTGTCGGAAGGCGGCTATTATTTTGCACTGAACGACTATTTCGACCTTACACTTAAAGGCAATATATACTCCAATGGAAGCTGGCTTGCAACTGCCCAGTCAAGCTATAACAAGCTTTATAAATACAATGGCAACTTCAGCTTCAGCTATGCAAAGAATATTACTGGTCATGTAGGTCTGGAGGATTACAGCAAGGCAATAAACTATAGGTTGGGCTGGATCTTCAACCAGGATCAGAAAGCTTCTCCCGGATCGAGGTTCTCGGCAAGTGTGAATCTCAGTTCAAGCGGGTACGACAGGGAGAACAGCTACGTTGTACAGGAACATGTCACAACACAGAAACAGTCGAGCATAAGCTATTCAAAGACCTGGGACAGGACTCCCTTCAACCTGTCGGCAAGCATGAACCACAGCCAGAATGCAAAGAACAAGACTGTGTCGCTCAACCTTCCAAAGGTCAACTTCTCTGCCAGCAGGATTACTCCCTTTAAAAGGAAGAACAGTTCCGGATCGGAGAGATGGTATGAGCAGATACAATTTCAGTACACTGCCAACCTCGACAACAGGGTGAACACAACGGAAGACGAGCTCTTCACGGGTGAGGTCTGGAAGGACATGAGCAGCGGTTTCAGCCATGATGTACCGCTCAGTCTCCAGTTCCGTCCTTTCAGGAACTTTTCAATATCACCTTCGCTTTCATACTCGGGCGTTGCCTATACCGCGAAGACGGAAAAACGATGGGATCCGGCTTATTACAATCCCGATATAAACCAGGTTGTTGGCACAGTGATAAAAGATACAATACCAGGGTTCTTTTACGGCCAGGCGCTCAAGCCTGCAATAAGCGCCAGTTTCAATCCCCAGATCTTCGGCGATTTCACACCGCTCAATGCCAATTCAAGGATCCAGAAAATAAGGCACGTTGTAAAGCCTTCAGTCGGGTTTAGCTATGTTCCTTATTTTTCAGGCCTCAGTTCCGATATGTACAGGCAGGTACAGGTCGACACAACCGGAAACAAGTACGAGACATATTCGATTTTCGAGGATGGTATTTTCGGAACTCCTTCGCTCAGCCAGAAGAGCGGGAACATTTCACTTGGCCTTGTCAATATTCTGGAAGCCAAGGTTTTTGCAAGGGACGACACAACAGGTAAGCCAAAAAAGGTAAAGCTAATTGAAAACTTCTCGATAAACACTGCCTATAATATTTTCGCAGACAGTATGAGGTGGGCGCCTATTAACCTGGCCTTTCGAACCACGCTCAGGGATAATATATACCTTTCGGCGGGAAGCAATTTTTCAATTTACGGTACAGATGAGCTCGGCAGGCCTGCAGCAATAACAGCTTACAAGCAGGACGGGAAACTTCTTCGTCTTACTAATTTCAATACAAGCGTCGATTTCAGTGTGAGCGAGCTCTTTACAAAAAATGCTGAAAGACGGAAAAAGGCTGAATCCTCGATGGCAGCCTCGCAGTCCCCGGGCCAGCAGGATACTGACCTGATCGGTCCCCAGGCACGCGACCAGCACGATCACCAGGCCTTGCAGCGCGACAGGTGGGGATATACAGTCTTCGACGTGCCATGGACAATGAACCTCAGTTATACTTTCAGTTATTATGTAAACGGTCTTACACCAGTCACATCCCAGGCTGTTGCGCTTGACGGTAACCTGACACTGACTAAAAA
>JALOMK010000294.1 GCA_025455505.1 Bacteroidales bacterium | reverse complement strand
ATAATAAATAAAACATTATGGGTCAAATAGTTAGTGTTCATGCCCGTGAAATCCTTGATTCCAGGGGCAATCCGACAATTGAAGTTGATGTCACAACAGCCAGCGGCTTTTTCGGCAGGGCAGCAGTTCCCTCCGGGGCATCCACAGGTGAAAATGAAGCTCTTGAACTAAGGGATGGCGACAAGAACCGCTATCTCGGAAAAGGAGTTCTGAAAGCAGTTCACAATGTCAATAATGTTATTGCCGAGGAAGTCATCGGCATGGATGTGACCGAGCAGGCAGCCATCGACAGAAAAATGATAGACCTCGACGGCACAAAGACAAAGAGCAACCTTGGTGCAAATGCTATACTGGGCGTATCACTTGCCGTTGCAAAGGCCGCAGCACAGTACCATGGACTTCCGCTTTACAGGTATATTGGCGGATCGAACGCAGTGACACTGCCGGTTCCGATGATGAATATTATTAATGGCGGGTCGCACTCCGACGCCCCCATTGCTTTCCAGGAATTCATGATCAGGCCTGTGGGAGCTACTTCGTTCAAGGAAGGACTTAGAATGGGAACAGAGGTTTTCCATGCCCTTAAGAAGGTTCTGAAGGAACGCGGACTCAGCACTGCCGTTGGCGATGAAGGTGGCTTTGCCCCCAAATTCGAGGGTACTGAAGATGCTCTTGAAACAGTTCTGAAAGCAATTGCAACAGCAGGGTACCAGGCCGGTAAGGATATTACAATCGGCCTCGACTGTGCCGCTTCGGAATTCTTCCAGGAAGGAATGTATAACTATGCGAAGTTCGAAGGTCCAAAAGGCGCGAGAAGAACTTCAAAGGAACAGGTTGATTATATAGAACAGCTTGTAAACAAATACCCCATCGATTCAGTTGAGGACGGTATGGCAGAGAGCGACTGGGATGGCTGGAAAATGCTTACCGACAGGATAGGAAAGAAGATACAGATAGTCGGAGACGATGTTTTCGTTACAAATGTCGAGTACCTGAAGAAAGGTATCGACATGGGCTGCGCCAACTCAATACTCATTAAGGTGAACCAGATAGGCTCGCTCACCGAAACACTTGCCTGTATCGAGATGGCCCACAGGGCAGGCTATACTACTGTTACCTCGCACCGTTCAGGTGAAACAGAGGACTCTACAATTGCAGATATCGCAGTTGCAACAAACTCAGGCCAGATAAAGACAGGATCGGCCAGCAGGACAGACCGCATATGCAAATACAACCAGCTCCTCAGAATCGAGGAAGCTCTCGGAGAGCTGGCAGTATACGGATATAAGAAGTAAAAATCCGGAATTGCTTTCAATACGGAGGCTGTGTCCCGATATTCGGGGATGCAGCCTCTGTTTCTTACCGGAGTTCAGGTATCGAGCCAGCGGCAAGTTCCCTGAAGTATTAGATGCATTTCCCGGACAACAGCTTGTTTTTCAAATAACAAAAGCATGAAGCAGCCATGTGATTTGGGTTCGCGACGTTATTAACAATTCTGTGTGTCTGCTGTTCAAATCGGGTTTATAATAACGAAGTCTTATATTTGCTTGCAGACTCCTTCTTTATTATTTTTGTATCATCAGGTGAGCGATAAAAGATTGCTCGAAAGATGCGGGGATGGAAGAAGCTCCTTAATTGAAGCAGAGGCTGTCCCGGTCAGGCTCAGGCCTGCGTATCAGGAGAGCCGAAGCCTGAACTGACGGACCGGGCGTCCGCAATGTTCAGAAGATCGATGAGACCGGAAACGTTCATTCAGAGATTGAGTCAGAGGGCTACAGAGCGCGAGAGGCTTCGGCCAGGGGCGGTCTGAAACCATGCAATATCCCTCGGGATCTGCGTATGGCGCCTGAAAGACGCTTCGTCCCGGAACCATCCACCTTAGGGCGGACGGGAAAGGACAGCAGGAAGGTTAGGCTGTAACAGGCAGAACCGGATAGCCAGGGGCTGAAATAAAGGATCTTGTATCCCGGTAATCAGCCGGTCAGAATAACAGTAACCTGACTTCCAAAGCAGCTTAGGCTGTGGCGGTTGAATGGGAACTAATCTTAACGAATAGTTCCCATTATTGTTTTATATATCCCTCATTGCATTCCGGCCGGTTTTCTTCTTCCTTATTAATTATCTTTGCCTGAAATACAAAAGACTCCATGCCCTACAATGGTCTGAACAGTTTTGTAAGACATCTCGATGAATCAGGTGAACTGGAAAGGATAAAACCCTTCGTAAACCCGGAGCTCGAAATAACTGAAATTACAGACAGAATAGCGAAAAGTGAGGGCAAAGCCCTGCTCTTCGAAAACACGGGTACTGCCTTCCCCCTCCTCATAAATGCTTTCGGCTCAGAATCCAGGATGGCAGACGCAATCGGTCGCAATAACCTCGGCGAGGCAGGCGCAGAAATCCTGGACTTGTTCAGCATGCTTACAGGTCCTTCCCGGTCCTTTAAAGGAGGTTTGAAATCCCTTTCTCAGCTGCTCAGGCTTGCCTCCTTCATGCCTTCACGCAGCCGGTGGAAAGGATCGTGCCAGGAAGTCGTTATCAATGATCCCGATCTGTCAGTTTTCCCTGTGCTCAGATGCTGGCCTTTCGACGGCGGCAGATTCATTACCCTGCCAATGGTTCATACTGTCAACCCCGATACAGGCAGTTCAAACGTCGGCATGTACAGGATGCAGGTGACAGGAAAAACGACTGCCGGAATGCACTGGCAACGACATAAAACCGGTGCAGCACATTATGAAGCATGGAAAAACAAGGGAGGCAGGATGCCGGTTTCAGTTACTCTCGGAGGCGATCCCGTTTATACATACGCCGCAACGGCTCCCCTGCCCGAAAATATTTCGGAATACATACTCGCCGGATTCCTTAGAAAAAGGAAGGTGCAACTTGTAAGATGCCTTACAAATAATCTCTATGTTCCCGCAGATGCAGATATAGTTATCGAAGGATATGTCGATACCAGTGAGGCAATGATCTGGGAAGGTCCTTTCGGGGATCATACAGGTTTCTATTCTCTTGCCGACTGGTACCCCGTCTTTCACGTCACGTGCATAAGCCACAGGAGAGATGCTGTCTATCCTGCAACAATAGTGGGCGTGCCACCCCAGGAAGACGCCTGGTTTGCACGCGCAACGGAAAGATTATTCCTGGCCCCTGTGAAAATGGCCCTGCTCCCGGAGGTAAGCGACTTTCATATGCCCGATGCGGGAGTTGCACATAATCTTGTTGTTGTCAGAATAAGGAAATCATATCCCGGGCAGGGCATGAAGGTGATTAGTTCCCTTTTCGGAGCAGGGCAGATGATGTTTTCAAAGTATATTGTTGTTGTAAGCGGTGATGTTGATATCAGGAATTACAGGGAATTGTTCGTCAATATATCAGTGAATACATCAATGGCTTCAGACCTTGTCTTTGGAAAGGGGCCTCTGGCAAGCTCGGTATAGATGCCACTGTCAAGCTGCCTGAAGAGAGCGGTAAGCGCATTGCCGATAACGACAAAATGCTGAAGAATACTGATTACGTCATGCTCCTTTCTTCGCTGAGCTCTGTTAAGGCAGCCTGCATCGTTCCCGGTGAAGATGATTTTCCCGTTGCAGTAATTGCTGTTGACCAGGAAACCTCTCCTTCCTGGAAAGATGAAGTTGAAAGACTTTTCGCATCGGATATACTCCTGAAACAGATACGGCTGCTCATTGCGGTCGATTCTCCTGTGGATCCGTCGGATTACTTCACTGTTGCCTGGCAGCTTCTTGGGAACAGCGATCCTTCAAGGGATCACAGATTCCTTGCGGAGGAATCCATCCTGATCGATGGTACAATAAAGGCATACAGGAAAGGAGGATTCCCCAGGAGATGGCCAAATGTTGTATGCTCCTCTGAAGACACCATACTGGCAGTAGACAATAAATGGGAAAGTCTCGGGCTTGGCAATTTCATTAAGTCTCCCTCGCTGAAGACAAGGATGCTTCTGCGCAGCGGGAATGAGGAAGTTGTGATATGATCTTTTTAAATTGTAAATTTGCAACAGCGGTACGGATTTTGATCTTAACAGGTTAAATAATTGAATGTCATGAAAAGATTATTGTGCGGATTACTGACATCGTTGCTGCTCTTCCTGCACCCCTCCACTTTAACTTCGTACGGACAGGAAGAAGAGGGTATGGTTAAATACACCCCCGATTTTAAGTTTACTGACGGGATCTACCTCAATTTCGAGATGGTAAAGGCAAACAGCCCTATCCCGAAAGCAAAACTTCTGACTTCAGTGGATTATAACGACAGGGAATTCTTCAAGAAAGTGCTGGCGGCCGATAAGATCTATTTCTATGACCAGATGGGAGTGCGCCAGGAGATAGAAAAAAATACTATCTGGGGTTACTCGAGAAACGGGGTGCTTTATATCCAGATACAGGATAATTTCAACCGCATAACATTCGTTGGCAACATCTGTCATTTTGTGGCCGACATAACAACCTATGATTCAAGGTATTCCAATTCTCCCTATGGTTATTACGATCCTTACTATTCACCCTATGGCTACGGATACGGAAATTACTACAGTCCTTACAGCTATTACTCCCCTTATTCGCCCTATTATCCCTACTCCGCATACAACCAGCCGGTTGCACGCACTGAGCTTCAGCAGTACATAATTGACTTCGAAAGCGGCAAGCTTCTCGAGTTTGAAGTCGACAACACGGAGGTGCTGCTGATGAAGGATCCTGAATTGTACGACCAGTTCGTGCAGCTTTCAAAGCAAAAGAAGAAAGAGCAGATGTTCGTGTTTCTCAGGAAGTTCAACGAACGGAATCCTCTCTATATTCCGGCAAAACGATAAGCATATTATGATACGATCTTACCTGGCAGTAGCAATCCTGCTCCTTTCAGTAAGTCTGAACGGACAGGCACCCTTTCCATCGGGAAGCGATATTGCATTGTTCACCAGGTCCAGGACCTGCATTGTCCTCGATGATGACCAGCTTTCTCCTTACAACTCCTATATCAGGAAGGGAATTGCTTCATTCTGGACAATCACTCCGTATGAATTCATAAGCGCAGCAGAATTTGAAGAAAAAAGAAGGGATCCCGCATTTTCATTCATAATACTGACACAGAATAATTTCGAGCGTGACAAGTCCGGATCAGCATATACTTTCATTAACCTTCTACAGGGAAAAAACCTTGATGAACTGGGCAAAATGCCGGAGATATGCGCTGTGCCTCTTTCTTCGGCGGATGAGGACGATCTTGATTACGGATACAAGATTGGAGCAATACTCTCATTCATGCAGAAACATGCTTCCATGATTGCAAAGGATCCGTCGCTAACCGGGAGACGCTACCTGAGGTATTACAACAGGCATACTCCTGAAATTCATACAAGGAAAATACTTGTCAGGCAGGAAGACCTGGCTCCCGGGATCAGCACGATTGAAAAAATCCGCGAAATTTATGGCAGTGCCCTTGAAATAGTGACAGAGGAAGAGATTGTAAAGGCTATTGAAGGAAAGGCGGCAGGTACGATTATTTTGCACAAGGTCGGACCAGTAAATGAAAGCAGCAGTGGCTATTGCTACAAGATGCTCATAGGCACTGATGATGCAAACATGTATTATTATAATCAGCATACTATCAATGCTTCAAATCCCAATGCACTGCTTCCTGCCGACCTTAAAAGAATGGCGGCGAAAAACTGATGCAGCACCACCTGGGATTTGCCGTCTTTATACAAAACAATGACATCATGGAAGAGATCAGACCTATACCGGAATCGGAGCGCAACTGGGCAATGCTTTGTCACCTGTCGGCACTGTCAGGATATTTCTTTCCTTTCGGGGGGATAATAGGGCCGCTTGTATGCTGGCTTTCAAAAAGGGACGAGTCCGACTGGGTGAATGAAAACGGGAAGAACGCGATGAATTTCAACCTGTCGATGCTGTTGTACATTTTTCTTGCGATACCTCTGTGCTTCATTGTCATTGGTTTTCCAATAATATTCTCAATTATGGTATTGAGGCTGGTTTGCGTAATAATAGCCAGCATTAAGGCGGCAAAGGGAGAAAGATTCAGGTACCCGCTTTCAATACCCTTCATTCAATAAAACCACTGTCCCCGGCCCCCAAAGCCCCGGACTCCCTATCCCCGGACTCCCTATCCCCGGACTCCCTATCCCCGGACTTAAGTCCGGGGATAGGGGGTACCGGGATTTTTGTTACTTTTGTGGATTATCTCATGAATTATGTCTTCCAAACCATCAATACCCAAGGGAACCCGCGATTTTTCAACAGAGGAGATGCTGAAGCGTGAATACATCTTCAGCACGATAAGACAGGTTTTCAGGCTCTACGGCTACCAGCCTCTTGAAACCCCTGCAGTTGAAAACCTTTCAACCCTTCTTGGAAAATACGGAGATGAAGGGGACAGGCTTCTATTCAGGATACTCGACTCGGGTGACTTTTTATCAGATGTAAGTGATGAAGTGCTGGCAAGCCGCGATCTGCAGAAGATCTCTTCCAGGATATGCGGGAAGGGTCTCAGGTACGACCTCACTGTTCCTTTTGCACGGTATGTAGTCCAGCATCGCGATGAAATTGCATTCCCGTTCAGGCGTTACCAGATACAGCCGGTATGGCGCGCCGACAGGCCCCAGAAGGGAAGATACAGGGAATTCTACCAGTGCGATGCCGACATCATAGGAAGCGATTCGCTTCTGAACGAATACGAACTGATCAGAATAATTGACGACATCTTCAGTGCCCTGGGAATTTCGATAACAGTGAAGCTTAACAACCGGAAGATCCTTGCAGGCATGGCTTCATTTATAGGTGAATCGGAAAGGATTACTGACATAACTGTTGCAATCGACAAGATTGAGAAGACCGGACTTGAAGAGGTTAATGCGGAACTTATGTCCAAGGGTCTCTCTTCAGATTCCGTCGCCAAGCTTCAGCCGCTGCTGGCACTGTCAGGCAGCAACAATGACAAGCTTCTCAGGCTTGATTCTCTGCTGGCGTCTCATCCCGAAGCAGTGAAGGGAACAGGGGAGTTAAGAACTATACTTTCTTACCTTGAGAATGCGGGGCTTAAGTGCAGGGTGGAACTTGATCTTACTCTTG
>JALOMK010000293.1 GCA_025455505.1 Bacteroidales bacterium | reverse complement strand
GAACACACCGGCAGCAGGAAGCATAGGAACCTGCAGGTACAAGCTTAAAGACAGGCAGACAAAGGACTTCAACAGGATAATGGAGGTTTTCAGGGCCCATGACATAGGTTATTTCTTCTATATCGGAGGAAATGATTCGCAGCATACGGCCTTTAAGGTCAGCGAGATGGCAAAAACCAGGGGACTGGATGTAATAGCAGTGGGAGTCCCGAAGACTATCGACAATGATGTAGGCGACAGTGATTTCACACTCATTGACCACACCCCCGGTTATGGAAGTGTTGCCCGCTACTGGTCGCATATAATCCAGAACGCGAATGAAGAGAATCTTGGCTCCTGCCCCGCCGACCCCGTGCTTGTGATCCAGGCAATGGGACGCAAAATAGGCTATATCCCGGCTGCTGCAAGGCTCGCAGATCCAAGGAGGGAAATGCCCCTGCAGATTTATATGGCTGAATCGAAAGTTTCGATCGATACCCTTGCCGACAATGTCAACGAACAGCTTAAACAGGATGGTAGATGCATTGTAGTGATCAGCGAGGGTTTTGATGTCGGATCAATCGGAGAAGTGAAGGATGCTTTCGGGCATACCTCTTTCGGTTCAAGCCAGAATTCGGTATTCCAGACTGTCGTCAATTACCTTAACAGCAAAGGTCTCAGGGCAAGGGGAGCTGCCAGGGGACAGGTTATGGGAACCGACCAGCGGCATACAACAGCCTATGCATCAATTGTCGACCTCGATGAAGCTTACAAGGTCGGCCAGAAAGCAGTCGATATTGCCCTGCACGAAGGAAACGGCTGGATGGCTACAATACTGCGCGAGCCGGGAATAATATACAATGTAAGGTACGACAAGGTGCCTCTTGAAAAAGTTGCCCTGTCGGAAAGGACCTTTCCCGAGAAGTGGATAGCGCCAAGCCGCTATGATGTAACTGATGAATTCCTTGCATATGTAAGGCCTCTTATTGGTGAAGACTGGCCTTCGGTTCCCATGATAAACGGGCGACAGCGCTTTGCAAGACTTGAAATGAAATTCGCAGAGAAAAAACTTCCGGGATATGCCCTGGAAGCCTTTGAGAAGTAACTAAAAACAATGTACCTTTTATGAATCCTCACGACCAATTACTGAATCTTAAACCAGAAAAAAAGTTCTTTATCGGAATCGATTCCGACGGCTGCGCCTTTGATACAATGGAAATCAAGCAGAAGGAATGTTTCTGCCCGAACTTTATCAAATACTTCGGGATGCAGCCAGTATCAAAATACGCACGCGAAACCTGGGAATTTGTCAATCTTTATTCAACCAACAGGGGCTGCAACCGTTTCATCGCAGTAAATGAAACACTTAAACTCCTCAGGGACAGGCCCGAGATAAGGGCCAGGAATTTCACAGTCCCTGATCCCTCGCCGCTGCTCGAATGGACTAAAAAGGAAACAAAACTCGGCAACCCGGCGCTTAAGAACTATGCAGCCCAGGTAAACGACAACTTTATCAGCAAGACCCTCGAATGGTCGCTGAAAGTGAACGAGGACATTGAAAAGATGGTATTCGGCATTACTCCCTTTCCCTTTGTCAAGGACTGCCTTGAGAAGATGAAGGACCTGGCCGATGCCATGGTAGTTTCGCAGACTCCATACGAGGCACTGAAACGGGAATGGGAGGAAAACAGGATCGATCATTACCTCAGGATGATTGCCGGACAGGAACACGGGACAAAGACTGAACACCTGAAGCATGCAGCCAAAGGCAAATATCCCGATGAAAATATACTTATGATCGGCGATGCCAACGGTGATCTGAAGGCAGCCCGCTCAAACGGAGTACTCTTCTTTCCCATTAATCCCGGCAAGGAGGAATTATCGTGGGAAAGGCTTTACAGGGAAGGCCTCGACAGGTTCTTCAACGGAACCTTTAAAGGACAGTATGAAGATGAACTGATCAGGGAATTTGAAACATATCTTCCTGAACATCCACACTGGAAAAACTGAGTAAAATGATCTACTATCAATCAGGATCGGAAAATACCGTAATCAACAGGAATGAACTTGAATTCGGACTATACTCCGCGCTCGTGAAGCTCGGCAAAAGAAATAAAGTCCTTGTGGTACCGCCTGATTTCACGAGATTCCATTCAAGGGCAGGAGAAATTACTACCCTTTTGTATAAATACTACAGGGAAAATCTCAGGGATATCCTGCCGGCACTTGGCACTCACGCCCCAATGACTGCCCGGGAAATCGGAGAGATGTTTCAGGATGTTCCCCAGGAACTTTTCAGGATACATGACTGGAGGAATGATGTTGTAACAGTAGGCACTGTACCCGGCGAATATCTATCGGAGATCACCGGAGGGGCAATCGATTATTCATGGCCTGCACAGCTGAACAAGCTTGTCTTCAGCGGCGGACATGATCTTATCCTTTCAGTAGGACAGGTGGTGCCTCATGAGGTCATAGGGATGGCCAACTATAACAAGAATCTTTTCGTTGGCACAGGAGGATCGGAAGGCATCAACAAAAGTCATTTCGTTGGCGCTGTATACGGAATGGAGAGGATAATGGGAAAGGCAGACAACCCTGTCAGAAGCCTCCTCAACTATGCCTCATCAAATTTCATAAAGCATCTGCCTGTTGTGTATGTACACACAGTTATTGGCAGGGATGAATCGGGATGCCTTGTTATCAGGGGTTTGTATATCGGTGACGACGAAGAAGTGTTCAGGCTTGCCGCGGAGCTTTCCGTGAAAGTCAACTTCACTATCGTAAGGGAACCACTTAATAAAGTTGTTGTGTATCTTAACGCTGAGGAATTCAAAAGCACATGGCTTGGCAATAAGAGCATATACAGGACCAGGATGGCAATGGCAGATAATGGTGAACTGATTGTCATAGCTCCCGGGCTTAAGGAGTTCGGGGAAGACAGGGAAATAGACAGGCTCATAAGAAAATACGGCTACAGGGGAACCCCTTCAACTCTGAAAGCCCTTGCTGATAACGAAGAACTGAAAAACAACCTCAGCGCTGCTGCCCACATGATCCACGGGAGCACCGAAGGAAGGTTTTCAGTTACATATTGTCCCGGAAAACTGTCGGAAGCTGAAGTGGAATCAGTTAATTTCAGGTATCACGACCTTGAAGACATGCTTTCACGATATAACCCGGCAAAACTCAGGGATGGGAACAATATTCTTGACAACGGAGAAGAGGTGTTTTACATCTCGAATCCTGCACTTGGTCTGTGGAGCACAAGGGAAAAGCTTTATTCAAAATAGATTGATACTATTGTCATGATCAGCTGGGGAATAATAGGTTGCGGTAATGTGACAGAAAAGAAAAGCGGGCCTGCATTCAGCAAGGTGCCTGGTTCGAGGCTCCTGGCTGTAACAAGGAGGGACCGCGCACTTGCAGTTGATTATGCCCGCAGGCACAGGGTTGAGAAAGTTCACGCCACACCCGGTGACCTGATAAAGGATCCCGATATAAATGCCGTATATATAGCCACACCTCCTTCGTCGCATGCCGAATATGCAATTGAAGCAATCAGGGCAGGCAAACCTGTATATATTGAGAAGCCCATGGCGCTCAACTGGAAGGAATGCTGCACTATCAACGAGGCTGCAGAGAAATATAAAGTCCCTGTATTTGTGGCATACTATCGCAGAACCCTGCCGGGTTTCGTGAAAGTCAAAAATCTGATT
>JALOMK010000292.1 GCA_025455505.1 Bacteroidales bacterium | reverse complement strand
CGCTTATTAAGAAATACTTCATGTCTGCGACTGCAAAGCGTCCACGGGAAGAGCTTTATAACCTTGCCTCCGATCCCTTCTGTATGAAAAACCTTGCCGGCGATACGTATTATGAGGCGGTAAGGCGCAGGCTGTCGAAGGAGCTCATGAAAACCTTGAAGGAAACCGGTGATACAAGGCTCAGCGGAAGCAACCCGGAAATTTGGGAAACATACCCCAGACTCAGTGGTGAAATCCGGGATTTTCCTCCCGATAGTTCTTATCTTAAAAGACCCTAGAAAATGAAAAGCTTGTCCGTTTTACCAGTCATCCTGATATTTCTGCAGGGATGCCTGCCGGAGCATGGAACCAGGCAGGAAACCAGCCTTAACGGAACATGGGAACTTGCAGTCACCGGCTCTTTCGAGGTCAGGCCTGAGAATTATAACTCCAGTGTCCCTGTCCCGGGACTTGTCGATATGGCTGAACCCGGATTCCCGGGAGGTGATTCGCTATACTCCGGGTCGGTATTCTGGCACCGCCGCCTCTTTAAAATTGATGATCCCGGAAAAAAAGTGATAAGGCTTAAGATCAATAAGGCCCGCTACCATACAAAAGTTTTCATTAACGGCAGCGAAGCAGGCAGCAACCTGTACAGCTTCACCCCGACATGGGTCGACATAAAGCCATTTCTGAACAAGGAAGGTGTTGAAAATGAGATCGTGATAGCAGTCGGCTGCCGTGGCAGCCTGCCTGACACCGTTACAAACGGATGGGATTTCGAAAAAATCAGGTACATACCGGGTATATATGATGATGTAACTTTAATCCGTTCAGGTTATCCGTACATTGAGAATGTGCAGATTGCGCCTGATGTGGCAGGGAGCGCAGTCAGGATAGCTGCGGAAGTGACAGATCGCGGGAAGACGAAGACCGGCATCTCATACGAAATAAGCGAAGCTGTATCGGGAAGAATAATCGCAAGGGGAAGGGTAACGGCAAAGGCAGCCTCCAGGTCAACGGCTAAGGCTATGGCTAGCAGTAACCTGCTTGCAGATTACAATATAGAGCTCGAAAATCCGAGGCTCTGGTCGCCCGATGATCCTTTTATGTATAAGCTTAAAATCACAACGGGCGGCGACAGCAAAACAACAATGTTCGGCATGCGTTCCTTCGAAGCCGCTGATACCGGAGGGATCTTTCTCCTGAATGGCAAGCCATTGTATATGCGGGGAACAAACGTATGCATATACAGGTTTTTCGAGGACCCTGAAAGAAACGGACTTCCCTGGGACAGGGACTGGGTTGTGAAGCTTCACCAGCGGTTCCGTGAAATGGGCTGGCAGAGCATAAGGTATTGTATCGGCTTCCCTCCTGAAATGTGGTACGAGGTTGCCGACAGCCTCGGCTTCCTGATTCAGGATGAGTACCCTCTCTGGACGCTTGGGAAGGAGAATTTTGGCAAGCATCTTGGGAGTCTTAATTCCGAACAACTTGCAGCAGAATACACTGAATGGATGAGGGAACGCTGGAATCACCCCTGCGTTGTGATATGGGATGCACAGAATGAATCGATAACTGATGTCAGCGGGAAAGCCATTGCCAGGGTCAGGGAACTTGACCTGTCGGGCCGCCCCTGGGATAACGGCTGGGCACCTCCCGTTTCAGAAAAGGATGCAATTGAGTCACATCCGTATCTTTTCTCAAGGTACATGAATAAGAAGCCCGGAAACGAAGGTTACCTGGCAGAACTGCTCGGCAAACCGCAGATCCCTGGAAACGACCCCAATTCACACTATCCTCTTCCCGGTGGAAAAAGATATGAAAATCCGATAATACTCAATGAATACGGGTGGATCTGGCTCAACAGGGACGGTTCAACAACAACTCTCACCGACAAGGTGTACGAGAATGTCTTTCCTGAGGCAAAGACGCCAAACCAGCGCATGGAAACCTACGCGAGGAACCTTGGGATGCTGACCGAGTACTGGAGGTCGTACAGGTACGCAGCAGCTGTGATGCATTTCTGTGGTCTGGGATATTCAAGGCCGCAGGAACCACGGGGACAGACAAGCGATCATTTCATTGATATCAGGGAACTTACATTCGAACCTGAATTTGTCAGGTATGTAAAGCCCGCTTTTTCTCCGCTGGGCATAATGGCTGAGTTCTGGGGAAAGGAATTAAAAGCGGGCAGCGAAATTCTGATCCCACTGCATGTTATTAACGATACACAGGTGGGAGAAAAGGGCAGAATATCCCTTACCTTGCTAAGGGGAAGCGAAGTTGTGTCAGGAAAGTCGGTTGATTACTCCGTTGATCCCCTCGGTAAAACGATTGTCAGTGTCCCTGTCAGAATGCCGTCTGAGAAAGGCAGGTTCAGGATAGAGGCTGAACTTGTTTATAAAGGTGAACCGGTGAGGAGCATAAGGGAGTTTGATGTACTGTAAAGTGTTACATAACACCGAAATATCAATTTTGACTCAATGAAAAAGTATTTGTTCGCAACAATCCTGGTCCTGTTATGCATCCAATCGCCGGGCAAGACTTATCCATACCAGGATCCGAAGCTTCCGGAAGACACCCGTATCAGGAACCTGATCTCGCTCATGAACATTGGTGAAAAACTATCCTTCCCTTATTATAGGATTTTAGTGTCGCGCCCTGGTATTAAAGGGACCATCATTGGTGAATTGAAATTTAACTGACAGCTGTAATCAGGCATACCCAGTCCTTCCCATCCATCTCCGGTGGATTCCCGGGATTCGCCTTTGACCCGCTAATGGTTTCAACGGTTCCCCTCCGGAGTTCCCCGCCGGTCCTCGGATTGAACCACTGCACGCTGTAGGTGCCCGGTGCAAGCCTGATTTCAGAGCTTTTACCTTCAGGGAGATAGACCGAATAAATCCTACCTTCCTCAGCGAAACAATAATCGTCAGGATCCGCAGTAAGCTCATCGCTACTTTTCATGGTGCCGAATGGAAGGTTCTTCCTGAAGAACTCAAGAGCAATAGTCGTTTGCTCCCAGAGCTTGTCCCTGCTTCTGAAGTCCTCACAGTTAAGGTCAGAGTGCGGGAACCTGTAGCCAAAGTACCATTCCACGCCACCGCCTCCGGCCATAAGATTACCCCACAGCACCTTATGCCTTATTGTATCATGTCCCGGATCATACTGGTCGGGAAGTGCGCCTTTCCAGTGCTGTCCGATCTCGTCGGAGCACACAACCCACCTGTGAAGAGAGTCTGCTGACCTGTTTATCCAGTAAAGAGACTCGGAATGAACATCATTTACACTTCCGCACTGCACTGAAGGGCCTTCTATATTTCTGAATCCCAGGTATTGGGTCATGTCCTTCCTTCGCTGGTCCATTGCGGAATGGGTGTGCACAACTATAAAATTATCATAGGGATCTGTTTGTCTCAGGTAATCAGCGGTAAGCTTTGTGTCGGCATAAGTCTGACCGTAGGGAGAGAAGTTTGCCTCATGCTGTTCCTCCCCAAGGTTCCATGTTATACCGTTGTGGTGAGAAAACCTGGCTACAAGTTCCCTCAGGTACAGCTTTCGCTGGACATCCACCCTGCCGCAGTCGAGGAGGCACTGGTTTTCAGTCTCCTGGAGCACTATGTGCAGCATAATGCCAAGTTTCTCGGCATGTTCAAATACAATTTCCCACTGGTCGAGCTTGCTGCAGTCGAACCTGTATCGCTCATTCCTGTCAATATAGGGCCATACATCCTCACC
>JALOMK010000291.1 GCA_025455505.1 Bacteroidales bacterium | reverse complement strand
AACCGTAAGCAGGGCAATGCTGACGGCGGTCAGGGCCTCCATTTCAACGCCTGTCTTTCCACTGCAACGCACTTCACTGCTTGCCCTTACTCCTGTGATGTCGGTACTCAGTTCAAGCCTGACGCTGTCGAGCAAAATGTTATGGCACAGGGGAATCAGATGCTGTGTCTGCTTGGCAGCACTTATGCCTGCTATCTGAGCCACAGTAAGCACATCCCCCTTCTTCAGCTGGTTTTCATTTACAAGACTTATTGTCTCCGGAGCCATTGTTATGTGGCCTGTTGCAGATGCAATCCTTGTAACGCCTGGCTTATCGCCGACATCAACCATCAGCGCCTTTCCCCCTGAGTCGGTATGTGTGAGCTTTTTCATTTTACTTATCCTCCGATATTATAGAATGTACCTGTGGTGTTATGCGATCCGCATTCCGGCTTCCCGTCAACAGCCATATGCAGGGCCTTTTCATAACCGAGTTCCCTGATGTCAAAGCCGATTGAATTGAAGAGACAGGGTTTAAGCTTCCCGTTTGCAGTAAGCCTTAGCCTGTTACATGCAGAGCAGTCGCCCCCCGAACCTCCTTCAACAACTGAAAAGTAGCCCCTGACAAGGTCCATGCGCCGTATATAACGTATCTCCAGGTCTTCTGACATGCAAAACCTGGCGACTTCAATTGCGTCAGTCTCGTTTCTGGTATGCTGAATAACGCAGTTTATCTTAATGGGATCAAGCCCTGCTTCCCTGGCAGCGGAGATTCCCCGGATCACATCCCGGAGGTCGCCTCCCCGGGTTATCTCCCTGAATTTTTCGCTGTCTACTGTATCGAGACTGATATTTACCCTTTTTAATCCGGCATTCTTAAGATCATGCGCAAAATCAGAAAGGAGGACAGCGTTTGTCGTCATCGACAGATCATTTATACCGTGAACTCCTGCCAGCATTTCAACAAGCTTCACAATACCCTTCCTCACCAGCGGCTCACCACCGGTGATCCTTACTTTGCTCACCCCATGAGAAACAGCTACCCTTGTGAAGTCTCTGATCTCGTCATATGTAAGAATGTCACTGTGCCCCAGAAGCGAAATACCTTCCGGGGGCATGCAGTACTCGCACCTGAGATTGCACCTGTCTGTCACAGAGATCCTCAGGTACTCAATCTTCCTTTCAAATCTGTCGTACACTTATTAATTCTCCCTTTTCTATCGTTGTTTGCCCCGGCTTCATTTCTATTAGTCCCGATGCCCTTGACAGGGCTGAGATATGTGCGGAACCATGGTACTCAACAACTGAAGCCTCTCCCCTGTCATTAACACTGACTGGCACAAAGCCCAGCCTGTCGGAACTTCGCCTGGTATAAGCTGTGGCACATTTCATGTTTTGCCTTGGCGGACTGAAATCATGGCCCATCACGGCATAAATATACGGCTTTACAAGCAGCTCGAACTGGACGAAAGATGACACAGGGTTTCCCGGAAGGCCAAATACAACGATATCGTCCTTAATTCCAAATGTGGTTGGTTTACCCGGCTGAATCCTGACGGCATCAAAAAGTATCTTCACACCCAGGTCCTTCATTACCGAAGGTATAAAGTCAAAATCGCCCATCGACACCCCGCCTGTGATAAGCACAATGTTGCATGAACCAAAGGCTTCCCGGAGACAGGCTGCTGTTATGTCCCTGTCATCTTTAACTATACCCATGTACCTGCCCTGTCCGCCGACTGTTTCGATCTGGGCCATAAGCTGGTATGCATTTGAATTCCTGATCCCGGCAGGCGATGGTTTCTCATAAGGCTCCGCAAGTTCGTCTCCGGAGCTTATTACACCAACTAGCGGCCTTTTGCCCACTGTAACGGTTGTGGCTCCTACAGTTGCCAATACAGCAATTTCCTGTGCTCGTATACGCGTTCCGGGAAGGAGTACTATGTCGCCGCAGACTATATCCTCTCCCTTGCGGGAGATATTATCCTTCGAGAAATTGCCACTAAATCTTACCTTCTCTCCTTCCAGAAGCACCGAGTCTTCCACCATGAAGACAATGTCAGCCCCATGTGGAATGGGAGCGCCTGTCATTATTCGTGAGCAGGTGCCGGGATGTATTTCAAGTTGCGGCATCGTGCCTGCTGCGATTGTTTCCAGGATACGCAGCTCTGAACCGAGGTCAGACCTTCTGCATGCAAACCCGTCGACAGTAGCCTTGTCAAAGGGAGGCAGGTTCATGTCGCTTGTCACAGCTTCGGCAAGTATCCTGTTAAGCGACGAGGTGAACGGGACCTGCTCAGTTCCTGTTTTCTTCAGAGAGCCCATTACAATCTCAAATGCATGTTCAAAGGATATCATTCCCATCAGTTATTCTCTTATTTGTTTAGAATCAGGTCTCTCATATTGATTCAATCAGTCATTTACGAATTTCAGCAGTTGGCATCGATAACTATGCATGCATCGCTTCTGAATGATAGCCACAACTCCTGGCCTTCCGCAACAGGATGCTCCCTGAAGGTATCTGAGGAGACATCAACATACAGGGTTTCCCCGGCGTCGACTGTCAACTCCATTCCGGACTCTGAAGGCAGCATATCACATACCCGGCCTCTCAGGAAATTCTCACCCGGGTGCTCATTCAGGATTGATGAAATCCTTATATCGTCACTTCTGATAAGAAGCAGCCCGGAATCAGGGTAGTGGCTGCCGGGCAGTCTTATTACGGTCCCTCTTGAGCTTTTTGCAATCCAGCTGCCGTTTACATTTTCGAAACCAACTCTCAGGAAATTCCTTATACCGGCATAGCGGGCCACGAACCTGTTCACCGGCTTCCTGAAAACTGAATCCGGGGTTCCTTCCTGTATTATACGACCGTTATGTATAACTCCAACCAGCGATGCCAGACTTACCGCCTCACGATAGTCATGAGTGACATGAATCACTGTAAGACCGCTCCTGTTGAGACGCCTGAGGAGCCTTTTTACGTCATCCTTCAGGCTCGCGTCGATCGAAGCCATTGGTTCATCGAGAAGAAGAAGCTTTGGCGATGTAATGAGGGTCCTGGCAAGTGCCACACGCTGAAGCTCGCCACCTGAAAGATGATGGGTTCCCCTGTCAAGGAGACCTGTTATATTAAGCTCATCAGCAATCTCCCTGACCCTGCTTTCAGTTTGAATTCGCTTGCTGCTTCGTCCCTTAAGGGAATAGGCAATGTTCCCGAATACTGTCATGTTCGGGAATATTGCATAATCCTGGAACAGGATGCCGGTTCCCCTTCCCTGTATCCTGCTGTGTGTAATATTCCCTCCGTCAAGCCATATCTCTCCGGAGTCCGGCCGAGTGAGGCCTGCTATCAGCTCAAGCAGCTGAGTCTTTCCGGAGCCCGATCTGCCAAGAAGAACATAGTAACTGCCAACCGGTATTTCAAGATTAATATCGATCAGGCGAAAGTCACCAAGCTTCTTGTTGATATCCTTAAGTTTCAACATCGGCTTTAATCCTGAACTCAGGTTTTCTATTATCTGAAAGCAGCCTGAGTATTGTAAAAATCACAAGTGCAACTACTATAAAAACTACTGCGGCAGGACGTGCATATGACAACCCGTAGGAGCTGAACCTGTCGTAAATGAGTACCGGTGCAATCATAGGGTGATATGCAATTATGACAACAGCCCCGAACTCGCTCATCCCGCGTGCAAACATCATAACAAAACCTGTAACTATGCTCCGCCAGGCCAGGGGAAGCGAAATTGTGAAGAA
>JALOMK010000290.1 GCA_025455505.1 Bacteroidales bacterium | reverse complement strand
TGCCCGCACAGCAGGCTTCAACATGAGCGATCTCTCTCTGCTTGGGTTTCCCTCTCTAATTATTATGATCGGTTTGATGTGGATAGGAGCATCTCCGGGCTCTACAGGGGGTGGAATTAAAACAACAACTTTTTCACTCGCGGTCAGGGTAGCCTGGAATACCGTCAGGGGAAGGAGGAACCTTGAAATTTCAGGGCGCGAGATCAATCCCGGAACTGTCAGCAGGGTGCTGTCGATTATCATTCTGTCGCTTATTGTCATTGCTGCAGGTTTTTTCTGTCTGCTACTTACAGAGGAAGGAAAAGAGCCTGTTTCGTTGCTGTTCGAAACAGTATCTGCCTACAGCACAGTTGGCCTTTCAGTAGCCGGGACACCCGGTTTCAGCGAGCCGGGAAAGATTATCCTGATGCTGATTATGTTCATCGGACGTGTCGGTCCGCTGACCCTGCTTACCGGCCTGTTTATTTCAAAAAAGAGAAAGCTGTTCTCATATCCTTCGGGGGATATACTTATAAACTGATACTATGGTATCCTTAAATGACTTAAAATACTGATATTATGAAATATGTTGTCATTGGTCTTGGCCTCTTCGGTTCAAAATGTGCCGAAAATCTTACAGCAATGGGTCATGAGGTCCTGGGAATCGACAATGATCCCGATATTCTTGAGGAATACAAGGAGTCATTCACCTCAGTCATGAGAATGGATACGACGAGCGTAAATGCAATGAAAACACTGCCACTTGATGACATTGATGCTGTAATAGTTGCAATAGGAGAGGATGTCGGCGCTTCAATACTGACTCTTTCGATCCTGAAGAATATGGGCGTTAAAAGGATAATCGGAAGGGCTATCAGCGAGACCCACCATAATATCCTGAAGCATATAGGCATCACCGAGGTTGTCCTCCCTCTGGAAGATTCTGCATCACACCTTGCCTCGGTACTGCAGCTTAAGGGGGTGCTCTCTTTCACTGAGCTGAGCAGCGATCATGCAATTGCTCAGATACCCGTGCCGGAATCATATATTGGCCATCTCACTTCCTCTCTTGAACTTGAGGAGAGATTCCGGCTTAAGATAATAGCTGTAAAAAGAGCCCCTGCGACAGGGATGCTGGGATCGCTTTATAATAAGAATTATACAGTTGACCTTCTGATAGGTAAAGAAACTGAACTTGTTGCATCAGACGTACTTGTCCTTGCGGGAAAGGTGACAGCTATAAAGAAGTTCATCGGCAGGTGACTCAGAAACCAAAGCCGAAGTGGATGCCGGCGCTGAGGTGGAAATCCTCCACCTCATAAGCCACTCCAGCGACAGGTCCGATATGAATTTTTCCAAACTCCCATTCATATAGAGCTTCAAAATGCAGAGCAGGCCATGGGCCTTCCCCGGAACCTCCCTCAAAAGCAATCCCCGGCGAAAGGCTGAAACTCAGCCTTTCGCTTGCTTTGAAGTTTCCGACTATTCCAATTGTATTGTGCCTGTGAACGTCAAAGATCCTTTCATACTCGAGCCCAAGCCCGAATCCTTTTTCACCGATACTCTTAATATAATGAATATGAACGGATGCTGCAAAGCCCCCCTCTTTCAGGAAATGCACTCCAGTAATCCCAAACCCTAGATCATTCTTATGCTCTTCATGAGAATGGCCCTCAGAGGGGGGAGATTGTGCACTCGATACGGAGAAAACCAATACCAGAAAAAGGCTAATGAATGTTTTCCTGGCCATTCTATTCCCTCCACTTCGACCTGTCCGGCGGAGCCGGGGTGCTTACCTTTTTCACAGGCTTTTCCTGCAGTTCCTTCAGCAATACCTCCACTGCCTTCTCAATTGAAGGATCGATCCCTCTGGCAAGTTGTTCGGGGCGGTCAACGACTTCAATATCGGGAGGCACTCCGACACCTTCAATTATCCATTCGCCGTTTTCGTCGAAGACTCCGAACTGCGGTACCGACATTCCTCCCCCGTCAACAAACCTCGCATTCCCCGAGATGCCGACAAGGCCACCCCAGGTTCGGGTGCCGATGAGTTTGCCAAGACCGAGTTTTTTAAAGAAATATGGAAAAGCATCGCCCCCTGAGGATGAATATCCATTAATAAGCATTGCCTTCGGTCCGTCATGGGCAATACCCGGTGATTTTGAGGGCTGGAGACCATTTCTGTACCAGTAGGCAAGGGTCTTCCTGTCGAGAAGGTCCGCCATTACGTCAGGAATGAAACCGCCGCCATTGTACCTGTCGTCGATTATAAGCGCCTCCTTGTCGAAATATGTATACATGCCGTGATACAGCTCCCTGTTTCCTGCCTGGGAGGTGTTCGGAACATATATATAACCTATGCGTCCACCTGAAAGCCTGTCAACCATTGCCCTCCTTTCATTTACCCAGGCCAGCGACCTGAGCTCCTGTTCGCTCTGTACAGGCTTTACAAGGGAAGTCCTCGCACCCTGCAGTGAGGGACTGCCGTTCACGGTGATCTCCGTGGTTTTTCCAGCTGTGTTCTCAAGAAGCAGGTAGGGATTCATCGCTGTTGTTACATCCTTCCCGTTGATGCTTAGAATGTAATCGCCTTCCCTGACATCAACACCCTGCTCGGTCAGCGGGGAACGGCGTGAAGTATTCCAGTTTTCACCGCTGAATATCCTTGTTATCCTGTACAGGCCGGCAGCATCATCTGCTTCAAGTTCAGCTCCCAGCAACCCGTTTTCTATTCTTTTCGGCCTCTCAAATTCGCCCCAGTCAACATAGGTATGACCGGTATTCGTCTCAGCGACAACTTCATTTATTATATAGTCAAGGTCAGCCCTGTGACCGACGTGGGGAAGCAGAGCGGAATACCTTGTCCTAATTTCATTCCAGTTAACGCCGTGGAGGTTGGATACATAGAAATAATCCCTGAAGATCCTGAAGGCATCAGCATAGATCTGGTTCCACTCTTTCCGCGGATCGATCTTCATTTCAAGACCCGAAAGATTGAGTTTCCCGGCTCCCTGCTTCTGCCCGGGACTGAGTTTTATTATACCGAAATCCGCCCCCGACCTGTATATTGCCATTTTGCCATTGGCAGTAAGAACTGCCGTTCCAACCCTGTCGAGTATCTCCTCGGTTTTTGCATCGGCGACATTGAATTTCATCAGTTTTCCCTCGCTTATGTACACCAGTCCACCCTCGCAGGCATCTATGATCCGGTAGTTGCCTGGTTCTCCCGGCAGGGTTGTAATACGCCCGTTTATGCCGTTGAAGTCAATTTCAGTGTTTACCTTCTTTGCCGCTTCCCCAGCCTGCGGCCCTGGTTTTGAAGCAGGTTTCTTGTCATTTGATGCGGGGGCCGCTTCTGCTTTTGCTGCCTCCGGTAAAGGTTCAATGTCGTTAAGGTCCCTGAATATCTTGGGACTCTTTGGAGTCAGGGCCATTGCATAGAGGCGGTTTGACCTTCCGTAGAGGTAGTCGAATTCAAATCCGGAGTTTACAAGGTTGTAGTCGCGGGCTGATTCAAAGAAGATATAGTTGCCGTCAGTACTGAAAACCGGGTTGTCATCGGAAAACATCCCGTCAGTAAGCTTTTGTTTTTTTCCTGTTGCGATTTCATAGACCCAGATTGCAGATTTATCGTTGCTTTCTTCCTTTGTATATGCTATCCACCGGGTATCGGCTGAAAAGCTGTAACTTCTGAATTCATCTTTTGAAGCGAGGTCGACGTCTGTGCTTTTCCACGATGCGACCTCTATAAGCTTAAGCTTCAGGGTGCGGT
>JALOMK010000289.1 GCA_025455505.1 Bacteroidales bacterium | reverse complement strand
ATTTTGCAATCGCAATTGATGATGTAAGAGCCGGCGATTCCATTCCTATAAGGTTTATGAAGCCTGGCAATCCCCTGTCGCTTTCCTCCCTGATGTAATAATCGCGCTGCGCCTCGCCCGGCCTCTGAATCTTGGGCCTGATTCCTGCCATCTCGGGCGCAATATCGTCGTACTCAAGAAAAGGAAGGAACTTTTTTGCCGAAAGCCAGAATGCTTCCTGCTTTGAAGGGGTAACACGGTAGTCGTATTCCCTTGCCGGCAGGTAAGAGACATCTGGTCCCAGTTTTACACCTCCTGCCATATCCACAGTGACATGTATCCCTATTCCCTCCATGTTATGGTGTGGTACAGGATAAATAAGCCTGCCGATGAGCTTGTTTTTCGGTGGCAGAAGCCTGAAATATTCTCCCTTGCAGAACAAAATCCTGAGATTTTCTTCGCAGATCCCGACCATTTCTGCCACCCTGTCGGAATTAAGCCCTGCAGAGTTGATTACAACCCGCGAAGTAAATTCATATTCATTTCCATCCGGCTCAAGAAGCCTGACAAGGTAGCCTTCTCCGGTCCGTTTTATGCCTGTAACCTCGCTTCCATATACAAGCTGGCATCCATTGCCAACAGCATTTGTCTCATACTGTTTCATGAGTGAATGCGAGTCAACAATGCCGGTTGACGGCGAAAGCAGGGCCTTCAGGGCAAATGCTGAGGGTTCGAGTTCTGATATCCTGTCACTTCCTATAAGCTCCATGTCATCAACACCATTGTTACGTGCTGTCTCAAGAATGGAACTTATTGTCTCAGTTTCAACGGGAGTGGTTGCAACTATCAGCTTCCCGCATTGTTTATGCGGCACCTTGTATTTCCTGCAGTATTCATACAGCAGCTTCTTTCCTTCAATGCACAGCCTTGCCTTGAGGCTGCCTTTAGTATAATATATTCCTGCATGAATCACTTCGCTGCTCCGGCTGCTTGTCTCCTGCCCGAATGTAGAATGGCGTTCAATGAGGTAAGTGTCAGGCATCAGTCCGGATAATTCCTCCGCCAGCGCAAGTCCAACAACTCCGCCTCCTATAATAGTAAGTGCGGCATCAGTCATTTGCTAAATTGATAAGTTATAAAGATATTTAAGAAAAAATGAAATGAAGCCGGGAACATGCATTTTGTCAGCGCTAGTTCTGTTTTGCCTTCAGGGATGCAGTACAGAAGCACCTATTGACAGGCATGCGCTTGTAACAAGGCATAATATCACGCATTCATCACGCGACAGCCTGAGCTCACTCTCAGTGGGAAACGGGAAATTTGCCTTTACAGCAGATATTACTGGTCTCCAGAGTTTTCCTGCGGAATATGAAAAGGGTGTCCCTCTCGGAACAATGGCTGAATGGGGCTGGCATACAGATAAAAACCCGGCGGCGTACTGCCTGGAGGATGTGCTGAAAACCTATGATGTGCATGGAAGGCAGGTGCCTTATGTGCACCAGTACAGAAAAGGGGAGGAGGAAAGAAAGGTTGCCGCATCCGACTGGCTCAGGGGAAATCCGCACAGGGTAAACCTCGGTTTCATTGGCTTGTCGCTGCTTTACAAAGACGGAACTGAAGCTGACATCTCCTGTATTGAAAACCCGGTACAGCAACTCGACCTTTGGTCAGGTGAATTGAGAAGCACCTTTCTTTGCGATGGCAAAAGAGTGACTGTGCGTACTTTTTGTCACCCGGACTCCGATATGATAACAGCAAGCGTGAGCTCTGCCCTTATCCCTGAAAACAGGCTGAGGATAAAGATCTCATTTCCCTCCGCCATTGCGGCATGGTCGGGTTACGACATGAAATCTCCCCTGATTCACACAACAGAGCTTGTCAGCGACAGAGGGAGGACAGCCATTTTCAAAAGATCACAGGACTCTGATGCTTATTATCTCAGCCTTCTGAAAGGAGATGCTGCAATAGAGAAGAGTGGGTCACATGAATATTTTATTGTTCCACCGGCAGGCGACACTGTGTTTTACTTCAGCTGCCTTTATACAAAAAATTCTCCATCTTCTGAGCCATTGCCTTTCAGCAACACAGAGGCTGCATCCTCTGCCGGCTGGCAGGATTTCTGGACTACCGGCGGGGCTGTCGATTTCTCAGGCTGCACCGATCCCCGTGCCTTTGAACTCGAGCGCAGGGTGGTCCTGTCACGATATCTTACAAGGATACAGTGCAGCGGCTCGCTTCCTGCGGCTGAAACAGGACTTACATACAACAGCTGGTTCGGAAAATCGCACCTTGAGATGCACTGGTGGCACGCCGTTCATTTTGCCCTCTGGCGGAAGGGAGAAGTGCTTGAGAGGCAGATGGAATACTACAGGCAGATCTTTCCGGCTGCCGCTGGAACTGCTGTCAGACAGGGCTACAGGGGAGTGAGATGGCCAAAGATGGTAGGTCCTGACGGGAGGGAGAGCCCCAGCACCGTAGGAACTTACCTTATATGGCAGCAGCCCCACGCGGTGTTTTTTGCTGAGCTTATTTATATCAATTCAGCTAACAAAAGGGAAGTGCTTGACAATTACAGCGATCTGGTCTTTGCAACGTCTGATTTTATGGCTTCCTATGCATTTTACGACAGTGAAAGAGATCGCTATGTACTTGGCCCTGTGCTGATACCTGCCCAGGAAAGCCTGCCTAAGGAGACAACAATTAATCCGCCCTTTGAACTTGTATACTGGCACTGGGCACTCATTACTGCAAACGAATGGAGAAAGAGGCTGGGAATGGATCCGGATACAGCCTGGCAGGATGTTGCAATGAAGATTTCAAAACTGCCCGTCAGGAACGGCCTGTACCTATGCTCAGAGACTACACCTGATTCTTATTCAAATCAAAGATACATGAGCGATCACCCGATAGTATCGGGTATTCTCGGTGTATTGCCTCCCACCCGGCTTGTCGATACGGGGATACTTCGAAATTCACTCGATACAATAACTGCAAGGTGGAACTGGAACACGACATGGGGCTGGGACTTCCCCATGCTTGCCATGGCGGCCGCAGCTACAGGCAGAGCAGAAGACGCAGTTGATTTTCTCCTGATGGATGCACCTAAAAACAGGTATCTCACAAGCGGACATAATTACCAGGACGCAAGGCTTTCAATTTATTTGCCGGGTAACGGAGGACTTCTTACAGCAGTTGCGAAAATGTGTGTCGAAAAACAATTCCCTGCCAACGGGAAATGGAATGTTAAATGGGAAGGTCTTAACAAATATCCTGAATGACATACTGATATGACTGCAAGACCGCAAGACCGCAAGACCGCAAGACCGCAAGACCGCAAGACTTGCTATTAGGTAAGTAATAAACTTTAGAGAACCAGGGGACAGTGTTGAGTACTTTTTGTACATTTATGTTCAAATCAGTTTACATATGAAAAAAATGTTGTTTCTGGTGCTCGCGGTGCTTCCTTTGGCGGACCTGGCAGCCCAGGAGTACAAGCTCGTTTGGTCGGATGAATTCAATTATTCTGGACTTCCCGATACTTCGAAATGGGGAAACGAAGTAGGTTACATAAGGAACCGCGAGTTGCAGTACTACACGAAACAAAGAATTGAAAACAGCGTTGTGAGCAACGGAAACCTTATGATCATTGGACGCAGGGAAGCTTTCAAGGGCATGCAATACACTTCTGCAAGCCTGACAACTGACGGGAAACAGTCCTGGACCTATGGAAAAATAGAGGCAAGGATGAAACTTCCTGTCGGTCAGGGAATGTGG
>JALOMK010000288.1 GCA_025455505.1 Bacteroidales bacterium | reverse complement strand
CTTTCTTCCCGTCCTGCATGCCCAGGAGCATTTTCATAAATGAACCTTGCTGCAAAGCCGAGGAGAGTATTTCAACAACAGTGGCATACCCGTATCCCTTGTAACCAGCTGTATCTTCTCCGGCTCCTCCTAGGGGTGTCAGCGCAGCACGGCCTGCAATAAGGTCGTTCAGAACTTCCCTGGAATCAGTCTTGCATTCACCGTTATCATCTATTACCCAACCCTTGGGCAGTTCCTTGCCTTCCCTGGCATATAGCTCTATTTTTCCCCTCTGGGTAATCGAAGTTGCACAATCAAGCAGAAAGGGAAAATCCTCATCGCTGGGCATGGCAAACGTAAGGGGATTCGTTCCAAGCATATTTTCAACGCCGAATGTGGGCGCAATCGAAGGCCTTGCATTCGTGCCCGTGATCCCTATCATGTTCTCTTTCACAGCCATGAGAGGATAATACCCTGCAAAACCGTAATGCGTTGAATTCCTGACAGCCACCATCGATATCCCGCAGAGTTTTGCCTTTTCAATAGCGAGTTTCATTGCCTTGAAGCCAATTACATGACCCATCCCGTTATGGCCATCAACAACTGCAGTCGCCGGGCCACTCCTTACAATCTCGAAATCAGTGACAGGATTTAAAATGCCATCCTTAATCCTGTCAAGATAAATGGGCTTGAGCCTGTTCACACCGTGTGAATCAAATCCAAGCTTGTCGGCCTGAACCAGCACGTCACTGATTATCTTTGCATCTTCGGGCGGAATACCGAACTTAAGCATTATCTCCTGCATGAATTCTTCAACAGCTGCGAATGGAATATAGGTCTGGTTCATGTTTCTGATCTTGTAGGATGTTAAACGACTTGAGTATGCAAATATCAGCTTTTTCCGGCAAGGATGAAAGTGTGTTTTAAAGCTCGGATGTATTAATTCACTTTCCCGTTAAATTGTCATGATAAAAATCACATAAAAAGACAATAAGGTCCTTTTGTTATCTTAAAAACTGTTATATATTTGCAGCAGAAATACTCTTATTTAAATTAATTCTAAATAATGAAAAGTAACGGAGCCGTATATAAGAAGCTTCACAGGTGGCCGGGATTAATAATATCATTCATACTTCTTTATTATGGATTTACAGGCATAATAATGAACCACAGGGAAGCTTTCTCACCCTTCGATTTGCCAATGAGAATCATGCCATCCAATTATGAGTACCGTAACTGGAATAACGCAGCTCTCAAAGGAAACCTTGTAATAAGCCCCGATTCAATACTTGTCTATGGAAACATCGGAATATGGCTCACTGATTCATCGTTTACACGGTACTCATCAATGAATGAGGGATTTCCATCGGGCAGCGACAATAATAAGATATCTGATCTTTACCGCAGCCCCTCCGGACATCTGTATGCTGCAACTCTTTTCGGTCTGTATGCATACAAGCCCGGTGACAAAAAATGGATCAGATTCGGACTTGAGAATGAGAAGGAGCGATTTACAGCTGTTACAGGCATCGGTGATACAGTAATAGCCCTTAGCCGTTCCGCTTTGTTCAGCGCCCTTTCATCCGGAACCAATTCGGTTTTCACACGTAAGCAGCTTCCCGCACCTGAAGGCTACGTGAACGATGTAACAATGTTCCAGACCTTATGGCAGATACACTCCGGCGAGATATTTGGATTACCCGGAAAGCTGCTTGTTGACATCCTCGGCATCATCACAATATTCCTCTCTGTCACGGGTATTATATACTTTTTCTTTCCCGACTGGATAAAACGCAGGGCACGGCTCGACAAGCCCTACCAACGGTTAGCCTCAATAAACAAATGGTCGCTAAGCTGGCACAACAAGATTGGCGCCTGGACCTTCATACTGCTTATAATCCTCTTTTTCACAGGCATGTTCCTCAGGCCCCCGCTGCTGATTGCAATCGGAAATTCAAGGGTCGCACCAATTAAATTCTCCCACCTCGATCAGCCGAATCCATGGTATGACAAACTTCGCGACATAATCTATGATACTGAAAAGGACTATTACCTCATATCCACTTCCGAAGGAATTTTCAAGGCAGGACGCGATTTCGGCAGTATGATTCCGTTCCCGGTCCAGCCCCCGGTCAGTGTCATGGGAATCAACTCTTTTGAAAAGACAGGATCTGATGTGTACCTGGTAGGATCGTTCAGCGGGCTTTTCTCATGGAATCCGTTTGATGCTGAAATACTTGATTTAGGCACAGGCAAACCCTATGTTGAAAACAGCAGGGGAATACCAGTTGGCGACCTGAAGGTGACAGGAACCATTCGCGACCTCGCAGGCAGGCTATACATTGTTGAATACGAAAACGGAATTATCCCGGCAGGTCATGACGGACATATATATGAAATGCCTGATGAGATGAAGGACCTTTCGAAAATCTCCCTTTGGAATGCCATGCTTGAGATTCACACTGGCAGAATATTTCAGAAAGTTACTGGCATGTTCTATATTCTGATAGTCCCGCTTGCCGGTATCACCGGCATCACAGTGGTAATCAGCGGCTACATGGTGTGGCGGAGAAAGTACAGGAAAAAGAATTCGTAAATTTGTAATACATAATATTTTAAGCAATGAGTGAACTTATTAATAACTCACGTTTCAGGAAGGATAAGCTTAAGGAGCTGATTCTTAAACTGCACGAAGGAAATGATCCGCAACAGGTTCGCAATGAACTTGTAAGTACACTGAAACAAATTCCTTACGGTGAAGTTGTTGAAGTTGAACAGGAACTTATCGCCGGGGGACTGCCGGAGAGCGAAGTTCTGAGGCTCTGCGATATTCATGGGGAGGTCCTTGACGGACATATTGACCAGAGCGGATCGAAAAGCATCCCACCGGGACATCCTGTTGATGTTTTCATAAATGAAAACAGGGAACTCGTAAAAGTTACCCAAAAGGCACTGGGCCTTCTGGGAATACTGTATTCGGTAGGGGAAGAGGAGTTCGGGGAGCACAGCATGAAAATACTAGCCTGCTTCAACGACCTGATGGATGTTGACAAGCATTACCAGAGAAAGGAATACCTCCTTTTTCCATTCCTTGAAAAAAACGAAATAACGGGACCTCCCAAAGTAATGTGGGGCAAGCATGACGAAATACGCGATCAGCTGAAGGCTTGCATTGAAATACTCCGTACCCCCGGCCTAAGAAAACAGGATCTTGCTGATGCAGAAGAGCTGCTCTTTTCACCGGTTCTCAAGGCTCTTGCTGACATGACCAAAAAAGAGCAGGACATACTTTTCCCGATGTGCATGGATGTGCTTACAGAGGAAGACTGGTGGCAGATACACTCACAGACTCTTGAATTCGGCTTTACGCTTTATGATCCGCAGGTTGACTGGAAACCCGAAGGTTTCACAGGCGACAGGTCGGGAAAATCAACATTTACCGGCACTGACGGGAATATTCAGCTTCCGTCAGGCAGTTTCTCTGCCTCCGAGATTATGGCGATACTAAATACTCTTCCTGTTGATATGACATTTGTTGACAGGAACGACAAAGTAAAGTACTTCTCCCAGGGAAGTCACAGGATATTCCCGAGGAGCAGGTCGATAATAAACAGGGACGTCAGGCTATGCCACCCTCCCGGCAGCGTTCACGTTGTTGAAAAAATTCTTGAGGATTTCAAGTCGGGCAAGGCATCACACGCTCCTTTCTGGATACAGATGAGGGGAAAGTTCATTTATATCGAATATTATGCCCTGCGCGACGAAAACGGCGAAT
>JALOMK010000287.1 GCA_025455505.1 Bacteroidales bacterium | reverse complement strand
ATCGCTGCCGGTGGCTATGACTGCATCAAAGCCATGCATGACATCCTCAGTTATTACGATACAGTCACTGAGACCGGGATTTATCCCGGCAAGCAGCGAGGCTATGAACCCCGTCATGCCAGCATCCCTGGAGCTCGTTTTCGCAAGCAGCCTGTTGCCGGTAATAAGCACCGAAAGCATGTCGTGAAAGCCTGCAAGAGGTATGTTGCCCGCCATCACAACACCTATTGTCCGCGGGGTCACGGGTTCCTTAAGCGCGGGATAAAGGCTGCACCAGTGAGCAAGGTTTTCAGCAGTGAGTTCACGTGCTATGGCGCTGAGGGCCAGCCTGACGTTTGGGGCGGTGAACCATTCATTAAGCAGGTGCCTGGAGCCGATGAAGCTTTCGGTGTCGGCGGCAGTTAGGGAGAAACTTCCTGACTTTGAATCGGCGCCGCCAAGCACTGTGCGAAGAATTCCGCCAAGGGCAGCGAATGTATCAATCCTTTCCGTTATATCCATTATTATGCGGCTGAAAGCGCAAAATTAGATATTCGGAGCGGATATATCACAAGAGGGATTGAAAAGCTTCAACCCGCCGGTAATTCAATCAATAATCCGCACGGGTTGAGGCTCATGAGAATTCATTGCAGTTTGAATGATACGGCAACCTGGTAATATACGTTCACATTTTTGCCGTTAAGCTTACCCGGCTGCCAGCCCGTGAGCTGCGATACAACCCTTACGGCCTCGGCATCGAGCAGCGGGTCGACACCCTTGTAAACCGAAACACAGCCTGTATTGCCTTCGGGAGTTATACAATAGTTCACGATGACCTTCCCCTGGATCTTATTCTGCCTGGCCCAGGCAGGATACACGACTTTCGATCTGATAAATTCATGCATCGCCGTTTCGCCCCCGGGATAGGAGGGCGGTGTATTATAACCTGAGGCATTCACCCTCAGAGGATCAGCAGGGGAAGGATTCAGGGTGTAGGTTATAGGAACTGAGTACCATACCGGCACTGCAATTCCTCCCTGTTTGCCCGGTTCAAAGGCCGGCAGGGTTTTTACAACCCTTATCGCTTCATTGTCAAGATCCTGGTCTACACCCCTGAGTATGCTGACAAGATCAATTGTTCCTTTTTCAGTGACACAGAACCTTACTATCACCCTCCCCTGTATCCCGTCGGTTTTGGCTGCCTCGGGATATTTGACATTTTCAGCTATGTACTTCAGCAAAGCCGCGTCGCCGCCCGGGAATTTTGGCATCTGTTCAACAACGACAAATACATTCCTGTCTTCAGGATATTCATACCTGAGCGTAGTGGGACTGGCGCCGAACAGGTAGGTCATGCTGCGCGTGAAGCGTACAGGCCGGCCTTTTTCCTTCCCGGGTATCCAGGCAGGCATGAGGGCAGTTACTCTCAGGGCTTCCGCATCAAGAGCCGGTGAAAGGCCACGCAAAATCATTGCGCCGGTCGTGCTCCCGTCCCTCTCCACAATGAAGCTGACAGTAACGGAGCCTCTTATTCCCAGATTTTTTATTTCCGGTGGGTAAACAAGATTTTTGTCCCTGAAGCTTTCCATGGCGGAATTGCCACCGGGAAACTGTGCGTTTTCTTCAGTCATCTGGTAAATTGTGTCACTGCCGCTCACTATGAATAAGGGCAGCTTCAGTTTTGCCTCCTGGGGGACAGGTGGCGGCGGAGGCGGAGGCGGGACATCCTGTCCTCCTGACTTTTCAGGCAGAAATGCAAGCAGGAGAACAAGGACCGGCAACAGGACGATTGATCGCTGAATGCTTGTGTGAACTGATTTCAGGGTTTTCATACTTTTTCGTTTATTGTGGGTTTTACTTAATGCCAGGCTCCTGGTTAAGCTGGCACCGGTAAAGTTAAAACGAAAAAATTAGTTATACAACTAAAATATTAATTATTATAGTGTTTTATCAAAATCTGATACCAGGGCTGCTGTTATTTGTCAACTTAGGTGAAGCCGATTCGCGAAGGCTATTTGAGTGTGAAGGTTATCGGGACACTGAACCACACCGGAACATCCTTGCCGCCCTGGCGCCCGGGTCTGAAACGCGGCAGGGTTGAAACAACCCTTGCAGCTTCTGCATCAAGTTCGGGCGACACTCCCTTCAGAATGCTTATCAGGTCGATACCTCCCGTCTCGGTTACACAAAACCTTATTATAACCCTGCCCTGGATCATGCTTGCCTTTGAGGCTTCGGGGTAAATTACATTTTCACCAATGTATTTCAGAAGCGCCGCGTCGCCGCCGGGGAACATCGGCATTTCCTCGACAACAACAAATGGCGCCTTGCCGCTGCTTGTAAGCATCTCAGCAGTGACAGCATTCTTTTCTCCTGACATGCCCGGAGGAGGCGGAGGCGGAGGGGGAGGACTGTCGGCAACCTCGGTCAGTTTTGTCGTTGTTGCTGTCGTTGCCGTCACCCTGCTTTCAGCTTGCCTGTTTTCAGGCCTTGGCAGTGCCTGGTATGCCTCTTTTTTCTGCGCGTTAAGCGATGCATTAGCCCTGGCAGATTCGGTGGGGGCTGCATCAGGCCTTGCCGTGCCTGCTGCAAGCAATGCAGGTGCAGGTATTTCCCTGTATGCTGAGATCGCGAAGAATACAAGCATGGCCGCAGGGATCACTCCTATAAGCTTTATGTCGGCCAGTGCAGAAGTTCTTTTCTTCGTCATCATTATCATCCTCCTTCTGATAAGGGAAGGATTTGAGAAGCTGTTAGAGATGAAAGCCAAGGTATTCAATACACTTCATGATATCGGCTGCAAAGTGAAGGAGGATAAAGAAGATATTTTCAATGAAAGCCTCATTATTTTCTGGAATAAATTGACAAACAGAGAGATAGGAATCTATTTTTCTGGGAATACCGATAAGTTAGACAATTGCCGCGTTTTTAACAGGAAATATTACCAGAACAGCAGGTTAAGCACATACCTCACAGGCATTGCGAAGAATCTCTTTTTGAACAAGACAAGGACCATAGATTTCCGTCTCATGAAGGATGATGTCACTGAAATCGAGGATAAACCAGATGACTTTTCATCCTTTGGAGGGGATGACAACCAGGTCGAGATCATGTTCTTATATTACAGGCATTATATTGAACCAAGGAAACTCAGGACAGCAATCTCTCTTTTGCAATATGATTGCAACCTGGAGGATAAAGAGGTTAGAATGTTGCTCGGGATTAACAATGCGAGGATTCACAGCAGCCGGCAGAGAGCTCGCTTTTCCGAATGGTATGATGAGAACCTGGAAAATTTTTCGGAAATCCTGGATCAGGCAAGTGACTATTTCTCCGGCAGGGCAGCAAAAAGAGAGAGGCTCAATGAAAAGATCAGGACCATTGATCTTTTCCAGAGAAAAAGGATCAATCATATTGATCTGAACATATTCAGGGAAGAGTTTCGGACGAGGGATGAATTCCAGCGCTATCACAAACTTTTCAGACTGGTCTATTATTTCACAGAGAAAGGCAAAGCGAGCGGATTGAGCGGCCTGCAGGATGAAAAACTACTCAGGGGCATGATGGACACATATAAGGACGTGGTTTTCAGCCTGCCGAATTACCAGGCCATTTTATTGCTTTTATTTTACGGGGCTGAAGAGACAGAAGATAAGATCATTACTTTATTCAAGGAACTCGGTCCTGAACTTTCAGAGCTGGAGATAGATTCAACCGGGACTCTATCACTGAAAGACCAATTGGATGAGCACAAGCCGGAAGACACCGAACAGGTCCGGAA
>JALOMK010000286.1 GCA_025455505.1 Bacteroidales bacterium | reverse complement strand
CCGCCACCGACGGCGAGGTATTTCCAGAATCTCGTTAGAATCATCAAGAAATCTGCTCGATTCGAATTGCTTGAATTTCTTATACTTAATAAGGGAAAGGTTCTGTCCCGTTCTGAAATTGCCGAAAAATTGTGGGACATTACCTTTGATACTGGCACCAACGTTGTCGATGTTTACATAAGCATTCTCAGAAGGAAGATTGACAGAAATTTCAGTCAAAAATTAATTCACACCAAAATTGGTTTGGGTTATTACCTGGATATTGAATAATGGAAATCAGGAAAAAACTATTGTACCAGTTTATCGGCATTGTTGCCATTATACTGCTAATGTCTTCGCTTTCAGTATATTTTGCCTTTTCACAGGGCAGGAAGGAGGAATTCTATGACCGCTTGGGAAGCAAAGCCAAAATGGTAGCTCAAATGCTGATAGAAATCGATGAAATAGACGCTGAATTGCTAAAAAGAATTGAAAAGAACAATCCTGTGAGCCTGCCAGAAGAAAGAATCATCATTTACGATTACCAGGACAAAATCGTTTACAGTACTGATGAGGACAATTCAATTAACATCTCTCCTTTCATGATAACTTCGGTAAGACTAAAAGAAGAGGTCAGGCTAAAACAGGGATCCTATGAAATTCTTGGCCAGTTCTATACAGGAAATTTTGACAGGTACGTTGTTTTCGCCGCTGCAACTGACATTTATGGTCTGGTTAGAATTGAACGCTTAAAGATTATCCTGGCAATAGTCTTCTCTATAAGCATGGTAATAGTATTCCTGTCGGGCAGGATTTTCGTATCCCGGGCTTTGCAGCCCATTTCAAAAATAATGTCAGAAGTAGGAGAATTAAGTGTTTTCAACCTTAATGCGAGAATTTCGGAGGGAAATGGGAAAGACGAACTGGCTCAGCTTGCCCGGAAGTTTAACAAAATGCTGGAAAGAATTGAATCAGCATTCAAAACACAGAAGGAATTCATCTCAAATGCATCGCACGAATTACGAACTCCTCTTACGGTAATAACAGGACATCTTGAAGTAATCCTTATTAAGGCAAGGAAAAATGAGGAATACCGGAAAACAATCATATCAGTACTTGGGAATATAAAAAACCTTAACCATATCTCAAATCGCCTGTTGCAGCTTGCTCAGGCAAGTTCAGAATACTCGGAGGTTGAATTCAATACAATAAGGATCGATGAAATTCTGTGGCAGGCAAGAGCAGATTTAATCAAAGCGAATGCCGATTTCAATGTAAATATCCGGTTTTCAGAATTAATTGATGATGAACTCAAGCTACAGGTCTCCGGAAATGAACAACTCCTCATTACAGCTATGGTAAACCTCATTGATAATGGCTGTAAATATTCCCCGGACCACACCTGTGACATAAATGTTAATAATGAAAGTACCCAGGTTATAATCAGTTTCGCAGATAACGGCATTGGAATCCCCGCTGAGGATATTGAAATGATTTTCCAGCCTTTTTATCGTGGCAAAAATGTATCTGGACAAAAAGGTCATGGCATTGGATTATCCCTGGTCGAAAAAATAATTCTCCTGCACAAAGGAAAGATAAATGTCAGTTCGGAGTTAAATAAAGGAAGTACATTCGCAGTTTATCTGCCATTAATTGATGGATCGCTTTTGAGGTAACATTGGCAGCTTGCGGTTTACAGAGCTTACCATAAAAAAACAGGGACACACGAGTATGTGTCCCTGTTATCTGATCATTTACTACTTAAGATTCTAGAAAATGCTGAAGGCAACTGTAAGTCCTGCAAGAACCACTGAAACCATCGACATAAGCTTTATGAGAATATTGAGGGCAGGGCCTGAAGTGTCCTTGAAAGGATCACCTACAGTGTCACCTACTACAGAGGCCTTGTGAGGTTCGCTCTTCTTGCCGCCGTAATGTCCTCTTTCAATATGCTTCTTGGCGTTGTCCCACGCACCACCTGCATTGTTGAGCATGCTTGCAAGTACAAAACCTGCGCTCATGCCTCCTGCGAGAAGACCGATAACCCCGGGAACTCCGAAAAGCACTCCGACAATAAGTGGAACTGATATTGCCAAAAGTGACGGAACAAGCATTTCCTTCTGTGCTCCTGCCGTTGATATAGCAACGCATTTCGCATATTCAGGCTTTGCTGTGCCTTCCATGATACCGGGAATCTCCCTGAACTGGCGGCGTACTTCCTCAACCATTGAACCTGCTGCGCGTCCGACGGCTTTCATGCTCATCGCTGAGAAGAGGAATGCCATCATTGCCCCTATGAACACTCCGCCAAGGAGTATGGGGTTGAATAGCGAGAGGTCATAAGCTGCGACGAAATCCCTTATGCTTGCTGTAGACAAGGCAATGGCAGTCTGTCCCTCGCCAATGTTAACGGGTACTGTTTTATTATAGAACAGAGTATCTCCTATCTGCCTGAAACCTTCCGGAGCCTGGTCGGCAACCCTCGTCAGCCAGAGCCTTACTTCCTCCATGTAGGCAGCCATAAGGGCCAGGGCCGTAAGGGCTGCTGATCCTATTGCAAAGCCTTTTCCTGTTGCTGCAGTAGTGTTCCCGAGGCCGTCGAGGGCATCTGTCCTCTCCCTTACCTCTTTTGGAAGCTCTGCCATTTCTGCGTTGCCTCCTGCGTTGTCAGCTATCGGTCCGAATGCGTCTGTCGCAAGAGTGATGCCAAGAGTCGAGAGCATGCCTACAGCTGCAAAACCGATACCGTAAACACCCATGCTGAAGTTGCTGAAGCCGCCTGCAAACCCGTAGGCCGCAATTATGCCGGCTACTATTGTTACAACGGGGATCCATGTTGAAAACATACCAACAGCCATACCTTCTATGATGACTGTTGCGGGACCCTGCTGGGCCATTTTTGCGATGCCCTGGGTGGGCTTGTTACCGTCTGAAGTAAAATACTCTGTCGACTGGCCGATTATGACACCGGCAAGCAGACCTGCAACAGCCGAACCAAACACGCCCCAAGTTATCATCCCGCCTGCAGCCATTGCTGCAAGAACAACAAGAATGAGTGCCGAACTGCCTCCGGTTCCGAGTAGAAGTGCCCTGAGCAGAGCCTGGGGTGTTGCCGATTCCTTGGTCCTGACCATGTAAACGCCGGCTATTGAAAGAAGAATACCTATTGCAGATACAAGCATAGGAGCAATAACAGCATCGATCTGTGTCATCCCCGACAACGCAGGAAGCGCTGCTCCAAGGGCAGCAGTTGCAAGAATAGAACCTGCATATGATTCATAAAGGTCAGCGCCCATGCCGGCAACGTCACCAACATTGTCGCCAACATTGTCAGCTATTGTTGCGGGGTTGCGTGGGTCGTCCTCAGGAATGCCCGCCTCAACTTTTCCGACGAGGTCGGCACCAACGTCAGCAGCCTTTGTGAAGATACCGCCGCCTACACGTGCAAAGAGAGCCTGTGTGGAGGCACCCATTCCGAATGTAAGCATTACGGCAGTAATCTCTATAAGTTTCTGGGATTCGGATGTACCGGGATGCACGAAGGTAAGACCAAGCATTTTCAGCCCTGTATCCATGTGCTCGGGAGTGAAAACGAGGCCGTTGAGAATCATGAACCACAGTGCGATGTCGAGGAGACCAAAACCAACAACAACGAGACCCATTACAGCGCCGCTCCTGAGAGCAACCTGGAGGCCCTTGTTAAGCGATTTTGAAGCAGCCCAGGCCGTCCTGTTCGAGGCAAAGGTGGCAGTCTTCATTCCAAGGAAGCCGCAAAGCCCCGAAAAGAAACCTCCGGTAAGGAAGGCAATCG
>JALOMK010000285.1 GCA_025455505.1 Bacteroidales bacterium | reverse complement strand
AGGGCTATCCCGGTTATGGCAATTACATTTATGGGACGCGAAAAGGAAGTTCCCTCACGGCGTCCCTTTACAAGCCTTTGTGCTATGAAGTATGGAAAATTCATCGTTTTGCGCGGAGTCCAAAATTATGAAATTGTTAGCACTTCAGAAAATATCACTTAGCTTTACGTAAAGAATTGACATTACAATGAAAAAGCTTGCATTCCTATTGCTTATCGTTTCGCTGACAGGTGCGATATCAGATTGCCATGGCCGCAACAGGAAACCTGTTCCGGGCGCAGGAAGGATTGAGCTCTACCGCGAGCTCATTGACGGGAAGAAGGTAGCCGTTGTTGCCAACCAGACATCGATGACAGGACAGAACCATCTTGTTGACAATCTTATTTCAATCGGGACGGATATAAGGGTGATATTTGCTCCTGAGCATGGATTCAGGGACCTTGCCGACGCAGGCCGGAAGATTGAGGATGGGAGGGATCAGCAAACGGGAATTAAGGTGGTAAGCCTGTATGGCAGCCAGTTTAAGCCTTCGCCTGAGAGTCTCTCCGGCATCGAGGTCGTTATATTTGACATTCAGGATGTGGGGGCACGTTTCTATACCTATATATCCACACTTCATTATGTGCTTGAAGCCTGTGCCGAGAACAGGATAAAATGCATAATTCTCGACAGGCCCAATCCGAACGGCTTTTATTTCGACGGGAACATCCTCGACACTGCATACAGTTCCTTTGTAGGCATGCACCCGGTGCCGATAGTTCACGGGATGACAGTCGGCGAATACGGACAGATGATAAACGGCGAGGGCTGGCTGAAGGGAAGTGTGAAGTGTGACCTGACTGTAATACCCTGCGAAAACTACAGGCATAAGACGCATTATGAACTGCCCGTAAAACCATCGCCGAATCTTCCGAATCAGAATTCAGTGTACCTGTATCCTTCATTATGCTTCTTCGAGGGGACGACGCTTTCCCTTGGCAGGGGCACTGACTTTCCTTTCCAGGTTTACGGCTCTCCGAAGCTTCCCGACACCGGATTCAGTTTCACTCCGCAGAGTGTTGCCGGAGCACAGAATCCGCCCCTGCTCGGTCAGAAATGCTTTGGGAAAGATCTCCGTAATGCCCTGAAGACTGGAATTGTTCCGAAGCCGTCGTTGAATCTGCAATGGGTAATAGATGCCTATAATGCCTATCCGGAGAAAGATAAATTCTTCACAAAATACTTCGATACCCTGGCGGGAGGTCCCGTCCTGAGGGAACAGATACAGAAAGGGATGAGCTTTGCCGAGATCAGGGCCAGCTGGAAAAAAGGACTGGAGGATTTCGCCCTTGTGAGGGCGAAATACCTCCTGTATAAATGATGTCCCGAATAAGATTATCTTCTTTTCGACTCTGAAGAGCTCTTGCTCTGGCTGCTTGTACCTGAACTTTTGCTCTGGCTGCCTGAGCCTGAGCTTTTACCCTGGTTCGATCCCGAGCTCCTTGACTGGCTGGCTGTACCCGAGCTCTTGCCCGTGGATGAGCTGCTCTTTGCCGAAGAGCCGCTGCTCCTTGATGAGGACGTGGAGCTTTTTGCATTTGTGGAGCTGCCGGTAGATCCTGATTCTCTTGTCCGGGCACTTGTTGAAGAGCTTTTATCCCTGGAGGATCCGCTTGCAGTATTGCCGGCATCTCTCCTGCTGCCTGAACTTACTTCGCTCCTGTTGTTGTCGGCTGCCCGGTTACCGGTACTAGTGTTTGATCTCCTGTCAGAAGAGCTTACCGTGGCATCCCTGCTACCCGTCTGCTGGGCCTGCCCCCTGCCTGCACTTACGTTGCCGGCAGGATTCACTGAATTGCGCCTCGATGCAATTTCGGGGTTTTTCCTTTCAAAATCAGCCTGTCCCCGGGCTCTGTCATCAGGATGGGAATATGATGTCCTGTACCTGTTCTGCTGAATGTTGACATTAACATTTACCGATGTGCTCCTGTGAGCCACATAATAGTTTGTCCTGTAATGACTGCTGTAATGGTAACGAGTTGGCCTGTAATATCCATGATAGTGATAGTGCCAGTTCGAATGGAAGCCATAGTAATAGTGCCATGAATAGGGTCTCCAGGGTCTCCACCAGGGAGGGTAGTAACCCCAGTACCACGATGAATACCAGGGCACATAAACGGGGGCATAGATATAAGTCACTACCGGCCAGGCTGCCACCTCAACCGTAGTAGTAGGAACTACTGTGACAGCCACATTATTATTGCCTGTATATCCGGGATTGGGTGTCTCTCCCTTTGTGTCGCTGTAGTTTGGTTCAATTATGTAATCCTTGCCGTAAAGGGCTTCATCGCCAGTAAGCTGGATAACTACGTTCCCATCCTTAAGTTTTTCAACCGTGAATACTGCAACATCCTGTTTTTCCTTCTCGTTCACAGGGACCTGGAGTACGATATTGTGAACATTTCCGTCGACATTATCGGTAACTGTTATGTAATCGATATAATTGTCGGCATTGAGGTCGAGGTTGTTTATTGTCTGGTTCTCATCATTGAGACCTCTTTCGAAAGCCTCGAGTGTCTGTGATTCCTGGAAAAGCTTCATCACAGCGTACAGGTTAAGGTTATCGCCAGGCAGACCGAGCGCTCCCTCGGGATTTTCCTGGGCCTTCAGAAGAGTAGATGCCGGGAATAGTATCAGCAGCATAAGCGATAGCATTCTATTTTTCATGATAATTATTGTTATATCCAATAATAGAATAACAAAGACGATGCCAGAAATGTTGATAGCTTATTCCGTGCGACCGGGATATACCTTAAGCGCTTCCTCCAGTACCTTCATGGCTTTCTTAAGGTCATCAATCTTAAGAACATAGGCGATGCGCACTTCGTTTTTCCCTGACTCAGGCGATGAATAGAATCCGGTGGCAGGCGCCACCATCACTGTCTGGTTTTCGTATTCAAATTCCTCGAGCAGCCACCTTGCAAACCTGTCGGAATCGTCTACCGGGAGCTTTACAACAGTGTAGAATGCACCCTTCGGCCTTGGACAGTATACCCCTGGCATGTCGTTGAGCGCTTCAACCATATAGTTGCGCCTTGCCGTATATTCGAGATTCACTTCCCTGAAATATTCAGGAGGCGTGTCTATCGATGCCTCTCCGGCAATCTGCCCGAGACCGGGAGGTGATAGCCGGGCCTGGGCAAATTTGAGTGCTGCCGCAAGCACATCCCTGTTCTTTGTTACAAGCGCTCCTATCCTCACGCCGCATTCGCTGTAGCGCTTTGATACAGAGTCGAGCATCACAACGTTCTTTTCGACGCCTTCGAGCTGCATTGCCGAGAAATGTGAAGCGCCGTCGTAGCAGAATTCCCTGTATGCCTCGTCGGAAAAAAGGAAGAGGTCGTGCCTGAGTACTATATCCCTCAGCTGGAGCAGTTCCTCCTTTGAATAAAGATAACCGGTAGGGTTATTGGGGTTGCAGATTATAATTCCCTTTGTTTTCGGAGTGATCTTCTTTTCAATTTCCGAGATGGGGGGAAGTGCAAAATCATCATTTATATATGATGTGACAGGCACTATTTTTACCCCGGCAGCAGTTGCAAAACCGTTATAGTTTGCGTAGAAGGGTTCCGGGGTTATGACCTCATCACCCGGGTTAACGCACGTCATCAGTGCGAAAAGTATCGCTTCGGAACCACCTGTCGTTATAAGCAGCTCGGTATGGTCGATATTGATGCCAATCTTCCTGTAGAATTCAGACAGCTTTCGCCTGTAGGATTCATTTCCCGCGGAATGGCTGTATTCAATGACCCTGAGGTTAATATTCCGGATCGCATTCATAGCCGTATCAGGTG
>JALOMK010000284.1 GCA_025455505.1 Bacteroidales bacterium | reverse complement strand
TGGAGTGAACAATCTCCTGTCAGGAAATTACTCTCCTCAAAATGTGCAGCCTGTACTGTTCAAATCAGGAGGTGGATTTTTCAGCGTGAATTTTGACGGCAAGAAATTATCCTGGACTGTTTCAAGCACAGAAGAAGATCATAAGGCATCAATGTCTGCAAACGCAAATTCAAGTTCTACAAAATGCGGACCAGACTACAAATCTGCCAGTGCACTCCAGGCTGCCAAAGGAGCGGAACCAGAGTTACAGCCTGTTGACCTTATAGCATATCCGAATCCGTTTACTGACAGGATTAATATTTCGATGCAGGGCATAGGCGATTATGAGTCGATCCAGGTATATGACTATTCCGGAAAGACACATTCAGTATCCGGCACAGTCCGAAATCAGGACCTGCTTGAGCTTGATATGTCAGCACTGCCTAAGGGAACATATTTCATAAGGATAGTTATAGGATTCAATTCCAGGATATTTACTGTTATAAAGAAATAAGTTAAAACTATAAAAAAGCTCCGGCACGAAGTTCCGGGGCTTTTTTTGTATTGAGAGGCAGAATTGTCTTCCGACTTCTCCGCCGGCTGGCTGAGAAGTCGGTCTTAGTCGAAGATTCTCAAGGGGGGTGCTTTACAACATAAAGCCCAGAAAAGCTAAGAATTGCCTGCGGCGATTCTCTTAGGGGTGCTGAACAAAGGAAAGCCCTGCAATCCGCCAGTTGGCAGATTGCTCAGGGCTTCTTTGTTTTTACGCCTTTTTAGCAAGCTAAACGGCTTCAAAACAAAAAAGCCCTTGGCACTTTGTGCCGGGCTTTCTTTTGTAGCGAGACCGAGAATTGAACTCGGGACCTCATGATTATGAATCATGCGCTCTAACCAACTGAGCTATCTCGCCTCGTCCGCCGAAGCCTTGGCGAAGGAGGATCCCTCCTTCGTAATCAGATCCATCTCCAAGTCTAAATTGCGGCTGCAAATATAAACAGTTTGATACAAATTCGCAATATGTTTCATGGTTTGGATATTTTTTCTATATTGCAGTATATGCCGGGGAGATTCCCCGCAAATGCTATGAGGACAAAATACGAACTTGAATATACACTCAGATGCTCTCCGAAGGTGCTTTTTGCCCGTCTGAGCACGCCCGAAGGACTGGGTGAATGGTTCGCCGAAAACGTGACTGCCGATGGTGACCTGTTTAACTTTGCATGGGACGACTCCGCCTCTGAAGCACGCCTGTCTGCCCTCAAGGAAAACCGCCTCGTAAGGTTTGAATGGCCCGGAATTGAAGACGATGAAACCAACTTCTTCGAATTCAGGATACAACTCCAGGAACTTACAGGCGATGTAGCCCTTATTATCACCGACTTCTCTGAACCCGATGAAAAGGACGATGCCGTATTCCTGTGGGATTCCCAGGTAAACGAGCTTAAAAGGGTGCTCGGTGTTTAATGAGTATCTCCTGCAATCCTCCATTCACCCAAATTCCCGATCTCTTCCTGCATGCATCAACACTCATTTGCAGCAATCGCTTATTATGACAATTGAAATGTTTTTCTGACAAAAAACAAGTAATTTTGCACCTCAAATGTAAAGCAGTTGAAAAAGGTTGACAGCTTTGTTCTTAAATCATTTATAGGCCCTCTGGTATTCACATTCTTCATAGTACTGATTATACTTATTCTTCAGTTCCTGTGGATGTATGTCGACGAGCTGGCAGGCAAAGGCCTTGAATTCAAGGTCCTGGCTGAACTGCTTTACCATTTCTCCCTCACCTTTGTTCCGATGGCACTGCCCCTGGCCATACTCCTCGCCTCGCTTATGACCTTCGGCAACATGGGTGAATTCAGCGAACTCACCGCACTAAAATCCTCCGGGGTCTCACTCCAGAGAATTATGAGACCACTCATGGTCCTTATCGGAATGCTTGCAGTTGTTTCATTTGTCTTTGCAAACAACGTACTCCCCTACTCCACAGCAAAAGCACGAACCTTGCTCTGGGATATAAGGAGGAAAAAGCCTGACATAAACATCCAGGCCGGAACTTTTTATAACGGGGTGCCGGGCTTCAGTATCAAAATTACCGAGAAAGACCCCGAATCAGGTTGCCTGCATGACCTGATAATATACGATCACCGCGAAGGAAGGGGAAATACATCCGTAACAATTGCAGACTCCGGCTATATGAAAACCTCTGCCGATGAAAGCGGTCTCATAATGACTCTTTACAACGGCTATTCCTACAGTGAGATCAGCGAAAGAACTCCCAACCCGGCATACAGGAAATTCCCCTCGCGAAGGGCCTATTTCAAGGAACAGACAATCGTTATCTCCCTCAGCGGCTTCGATCTTGAACGCAGCCAGGACGGAATGTTCAAATCAAATGCGGCTATGAAGAACATTTCTGAACTGACATTCTACATTGACTCACTGAAGACAAGATACAATGAGCGGGTAAGTTTTCAATTCAAGGAATACAACGAGACAAAAATATATTCGGAACGCTACTTCGTGCGAAATGAAGCCGACAGCTCTGCTGGAACAGCCCTGCCAACAGACAAGCCATTCGATGTGAGGAAACTATATGACTCCCTGCCTGTAACCGAACAGAGGATGGTGGTTGTAAAAGCCATCGAAAACCTCAAGGACGCAAACGCCTACATCTCACAGAAAAATGAAGCCCACCATTTTGAAAAGAAAGCAATCAGGCGCTATGAAGTTGAGTGGAACAAGAAGATCACAATGTCATTTTCATGCATAGTATTTTTCCTTATAGGGGCTCCCCTTGGAGCCATTATCAGGAAAGGCGGACTCGGTACTCCTGCAGTGATCTCGATTTTCTTTTTCGTTGTTTATTATGTCATTTCGCTCTCGGCCCAAAAACTTGTAGAGGAGAACGTTATAGGCACTCTGGCCGGCATGTGGGCCTCATCATACATATTGCTGCCAATTGGAATATTTCTTACATACAAGGCAACCACCGATTCGGTTGTAATGAACGTAGACACATATATTACACTAATTAAGAAGGTTGTTGACAAGATAATGTCTTTCCTCAGGGCGGGGAAAAAACATTGGAGAAGATCGGAATAACAAGATTGATGATGAAAAATTTCAAACTGAATACTATAGAAGAAGCCATAGGCGATATCCGCGAAGGAAAACTGCTTATCGTTGTGGATGACGAGGACAGGGAAAACGAAGGTGACTTTATATGCGCCGCTGAGCTGATCACCCCTGAGATAGTCAACTTCATGGCAAAGCATGGAAGGGGGCTGATCTGCGTGGCCCTCCCTGAGGAGAGATGTGAGGAACTTGAGCTGAACCTTATGGTAGGGAACAATACATCTCTCCATGAAACTCAATTCACAGTAACAGTCGATCTCCTAAGCAGCGAAACAACTACAGGCGTGTCTGCAAAGGACAGGGCGCTTACAATAAAAGCCCTGGTTGATCCTCTTACAAAAGCCTCGGACCTGGGCAGACCAGGTCACATCTTCCCCCTGAAAGCCAAGGCGAAAGGTGTACTGAGAAGGGCCGGTCATACAGAGGCGGTTGTTGACCTGACAAGGTTCGCAGGACTTAGACCAGGCGGTGCCCTTGTCGAGATAATGAATGATGACGGGTCAATGGCCAGGCTCAGCGACCTGATTGAAATAAGCAGGAAATTCAATATAAAGGTTATCACAATCAGGGACCTTATCCGATACACCCTTGAGAGAGACTCAATCATAGAAAGAGGCGAAAAGGTCAATCTACCCACTGAATCAGGGAATTTCGAGTTTATCCCCTTCAGGCAGACAAGCAACGGGCTCGAACATGCTGCCCTTGTGAAAGGGACATGGACTAAGGATGAGCCGGTACTTGTCAGGGTTCATTCCTCGT
>JALOMK010000283.1 GCA_025455505.1 Bacteroidales bacterium | reverse complement strand
CCGAGAGCTTCGGTCATCTGCGTGATATTCTCCTGTGTTCCTGTCAGGTACATCCAGTGCTTCTGGTTTTCCTTGCTTATCCTCTGAACGAAATTCACCTTTTTTTCCCTTGCTTTTTCAGGAGTGTCCTTTGTGTTGAAGCTTATGGTTATGATCTGGTAATCGGTGCCCAGGTTCATGTCAAGGTTGCTTACTACCTCCGCAACACCATCCATAAGCGGGCTGCACATGAAGGGGCAGTCGAAGTAAACAAAGAGCAGTATCGTTGGCTTGTCAATAAGGTCTCCTATTATGACTGTATCATTGTCCTCGTTCAGGAACCACAGATCCATCGGTATAGTGTCGCCCAGGTGTTCAATTATGCCTATCTCAAGATTTTCAGGGATTACTGTCGTTTTCTTCATCTCCTGGCTGTTTGCGGCAAGAGCGAAGAGCATTAGTAGCGCCAGGGAAATAATTCGTTTCATGTTATTTGGTTTTCTTGGTTTCTTCTTCATCAGAATAGATACCTGCTATCATCAGGGCACCGCCCATGAGTGAAATATCCTTCAGGAGGGCGATGAGCGTAGTTGTTGTCTCCTTTCCCTGGACAAGATGCGGAATGTGAATCGTTGCAATGAATATGAAGAGAAGCACGGCCAGCATTATTGTTGAGAACCTGACATATTTCTTCGAGATAATGCTTATGCTTGCGGCAATCAGCATGATTCCCGTAAGGATAACTGTATAAGCTCCGAGGGGAATAAATGAAGTCAGTATCCCGAGGTAGTAATCCGTCATCAGGAAATGATTGATCCCGAAAACGGCAAAGGGAAGCGCGAAGAGGATTCTTCCAATACTGGTTATGCTTTTCATTGCAGTCTGTTTTATTGTTTGTTTACACTTGAATTTTCGCCTATTATGTAAATATCGCGGAGCTTGAGCAGCACAAGCATAATGAAGCCCCAGGCAACGAATACTCCGCCCAGGTATGTAAGAATAATCCAGACGGGAGCCTTTCTTGCCGTGTTCCACATTGCCCTTGGCGCCACAAGGCTGGCTGCGTTTACAGGCATTCCTGCACGTATAACGGTATCCTTTCCGGCGGAGCCGAAGGTTTCTTCATCTGTAAACCTGGCCATCAGGAGGACATTCCCTGCGGTGTCACCCGGCAGGTCGGCAGGAAGCCTGAAGCGTACAAAACCGCGACTGTCGGTATTCCTTGGTTCGTCGAGGGCAAGATGCCCGAACCTGCGCTGTACCATCAGCTGCATTTCGGCATTTGTCACAGCCACTGAGCTGTTTTCCTTTACTGCGGTGGCACTGATGTCGACAGTGCTGTCGGCGCTGTTCCAGGCAAGCGAAATCCGGATTTCGGCACCGGGGTATGCCGAGGAGGTGATAAGCTGCATCACCTGCTGCACATAGCCAGTATTATAGCTCCTCAGGTAGGATATGAGGGCCCATATCTCATTGGCTGAGAGTACTGTCCTGAATGAAGGCATCTGGCCCCGGCCCGTCACTATTTTATAGAACATTTCCCCGTCGCTGTTTTGCTGGAACTTTTCAGCAGCGGGATCTCCCGGGGGAGGAACAAGCCTCAGCCAGTTATCCATTCCGGGTGTGCCGTGGCACGACTTGCAATTGGCAGTATAAAGTCTCTCCCCTGTTGTCCTCGTGTTGTCATCAAACGCGAAAGTGCTCAGACGTCCCTTCCTGTCGTCGGGCACGGTCCAGTCCTGTGCCGACAGCCGGGTTCCAAGCAGGAGAATGGCAACTGTTGCCGCGATTAGGTTCCTCATTGAACTAAGGTATTTGATTTATGCGCTTTCATTTTTTGCAAGGGCTTCCTCTTCGGCAATTTCCTGGATGGGGAGTACGGGGAAGAGCTTTGAGAGGATTGTTATTATCATGAGAACAAGAACTATTGCAGCCACCGATACGGCAATCTCGATAAGGGTGGGCTTGTAAAGTATCCACTCGACCGGGTAATTCTGTGCAGGAAGGTGAGGATGGGCCTGGGGAGGAACAACAATTATGTATCTCTTGAGCCAGGCGGCAGCAAGCACCACCACTGAAATCACGAGCATGGGCAGGGGCTTCCTCAGGGGTCGGAACAGCAGCAGGATGGCCGGGATCACAAGGCCGAAGAGCTGTACGCTCCAGAACAGAATTGCATGATGGCCGGCAAAAAGCTCCCGGAGATGAATTGCATCGGCAGTCTTAAGCTTGTAGCCGGGAACAAGGAATTCATTGAGGTTGAAGTAGAAATAAAGTACCGAAACAAGTATTAGCACCCGGCCTATCCTGTCGAAATGAAAATCGCTGAGGTACTTTTCAAGCCTGTAGCTTACCCTGAAAAAGTACATTGCAATGATTACAGCTGCTGTTCCCGACACAAAGGCGCCGGAGATGAAGTAAGGACCGAATATGGTGCTGTCCCAGCCGGGTCTGGGTGTTACTGCAAAGAGCCAGGAAGTAACCGTGTGAATTGCAAAGGCGAGGGGTATTATCAGGATCAGGAGTATCCTCATCGCCTTGTGCAGTATCTCGAACTGTTTTTCATGATCGACCCATTTGACTGAAAGTAAACCGTAGGCTTTGACAAGAAATGCCGGCCGTCCGGGCAGGCGGTCTTTTGCAATGGCCAGGTCGGGGATCATTGGCAGGAACCAGAGAAGGAGGCTCACAAAGAAATAGGTTGTAACAACAGTTACATCCCAGAGTATCGGTGACTGGAACCTGCCGAATATAAATACGTAAGGAAGCCTGTCGGGGCGTCCCATGTCGGAGATTATCACCAGCCCGGCAACTGCCGCGAAGGCAACCGCTATTATCTCGGCGATCCTTGCGATTGGCTTTACCCATTTAGCTCCTGACAGGCCAAGCACGCAGCTGATGAGCATGCCCACAAGGCTTGTTGCAACAAAAAACACAAAGTTTGCAATATAGACGCCCCAGCTTGTTATATCGCGCAGCCCCGTTACTCCAAGGCCCTCCCTGAGCTGTACCGTATAGGCATAGAGGCATGCAAGCAGGACAGCTGTGAGAAATCCCATCCAGAGGAGAAAGCCCCTGTTGAGGGAAACGTTTCTCAGGATATCAGCCGACACTGACTCAACTTTCTGCCTGTATCTTTCTGATTTGAATATAGTTCCTGCCATAAGATCAGGTATTATGTTGTTCTTTATAATCAGTTTCGCCGGGTTCCCTGAATTCAAAGATCCTGTTTTTAGGAGGCAGGTAATAAACCCTTGGCTTTGTTCCCAGCTCGGGAAGCAGCCTGTAGGCACCATTTTGCTCCAGGAGTTCGCTCAGGCGTACAGTCTCTTTTGTTGTTCCGTTTGTGACGGCATCTTCGTTTTCGTCGCCGAAGTAAAAGACCCCGTTCGGGCAGGCCGAAACACAGTAGGGCATAATGCCCTCCCTGAGCCTGTCAGCGCTGAAGAGGCATTTTGAAATCGTTCCCTTCTTTTGAGGAACGTTAAGTTCGATATCGTAAACCCTTTCATTGTCGCCTTCCACGGCAACCGGATCCTGCCAGTGAAACATCCTTGCAGAGTAGGGGCATGCTGCCATGCAGAAACGGCATCCTATGCAGCGCTCATTGTCAATAAGCACTATGCCGTCCTGGCGCTTGAATGTAGCGTCGACGGGGCATACCGAAACACAGGGGGGATTATCGCAGTGCTGGCAGGTCTTGGGCATGAAATACCTTGGCGTACTCGGTGATTCCTGCATCACAAGGGTATTGATATGGTATTCATATGGCCTCAGGTGATGAGCTTCCTGGCAGGCGGCGACACATTTGCGTGCATTTCGGCATTTCGACAGGTCAATTACCATAACCCAGCGTTTTCCCTGTATCCCCTCCCTGCCCCTGGTCTGGTAGACTTTCAG
>JALOMK010000282.1 GCA_025455505.1 Bacteroidales bacterium | reverse complement strand
CTGCTCCGGAAAAGCTTTGGTTTCAATATTCATCAAGCCACCGGTAAAATCAGCAGGCATTTCGGCAGAGGCCCTCTATTCACTTGTAATAGAGAACCTGTTCATAGCTGTTTAATTCTGCTGTTTCTGTTCCAGGGCCATCCTGAGGGCACTGGTGGTGGTATAATACTTCGTTATCATATTTGGCACCTCCCATTCAGGCAATTTACCGGCTTCCATGTATTCAAGGAACCTGGCGGTCACCTGTCCGAAATGATCCTCATGCGTTACCCTGTACTTAGCCGGAATATTTATCCTGAGGACGTTCTTCCCGGCACTCTCAACAGTGAGACCGTCATAAGGAAGCGAAGAGATTGCTGCATTCAGTTTTGCTGTAAATTCATCTATTCCTGCGCCCCGGATATTCTCTGCATAAAGAGTTGGAATGAATTTCTCTTCGGCACCCTGCCTGATTACAAGATCACACTGTGAACCCTTCATAACAGAATAATGTGTATCGCCGCCTCCGGGAGGAGCCTTGTAATTCCACTCAACAGAGACCTTTGCAAACACTCCCTTAAGCTGGTAGATCATCTCTCCGTTGGCAAATACATTCAGATTCCCGTCTTTCATGTCCTTCTGAAGGTAATCAGGAATGCTTTCGAGCCCGGTGACTCCACTGAATTCTTCTGGAGAGATTACAGTAGGCCAGCGTTTAGCGGCTACCATATTCACATCAGATGTATTGAGTATCTGCTCCGGGAAACACTCCCATTGGACGAGGTCGACAAGATGTGTTGTAACGTCAACAATTCCTTCACCCTGTTGCACTACATCGAAGAACCAGGCCGGACGTATCAGCGGCGATCCCGATACAAGTTTCGAAAAATGATGCACACTTACCTTTGTGACGGCAGGATCCTCCCTGCTGCCTTTCTGAAGTGTACCGAAAACCTCGCTTTTCTGTGAGAGGAGTTTCTGCAGGATCGTTGTTATTTCATAACGCTCGGTCATAATGTCGTAAAGAAGGATCCCTTTTTCCCCTGCAGCCTTAAATGCAGACCGGAGCAACTCAAAATCATCAGGATTGATTATCATGGGCTTGTCAGCCAGCACATTCATACCGGCTGCAATCGATTTCGAAATATACTCTGCCTTTTTCCTGTTGTTACCGGAAAGCACAACTACATTGCCGGCATTTTCTGTAATCATCTTCTCAAAGAAATCAGGGCCCGTATACACTATTTCATTCCACGAAGTCGGGTTCTCAGTTCTGCTGTTGTATGAATCGATCCTGTTTAGATGCTGCTGGTAATCAGGGCCCTCAGGAGCATAAAGATGAACGTCGCGGGATACCTTGTCGTACATGATCTTCTGTACCAGGGCGGCATGAAAGTGCCCCGGGTCTACTGTAATAAGTCTGACTGGCTTATTGTTTTCCATAGTGCCTGTGCTGTTATCAGTGTTGTTTGATCCCCTGCCTCCGCAAGATGCAAGAAATCCGGCTGAAATGATCAAAAAGAAAAGCTTCTTCATTTGACTAATATTTGTTTTCTATTCATGATATGCAATTTATCACATAGACTGCGGATCCTTGCTTAAGTACCCTCAAGCCCATTTTCTCAATACGCATGCCCTTTATTACTTTCCACTGCCGATACAAAAGCCCTGATATTCCCGCTGCTCACTCCCTGGGGCATCCCTCCCCCGGCCGACCAGATTATCCTGCTGTGATCTCCGATTTCGCCCATGGCTCTATTTACAGCCTCCTCCACAGCAGCCGGGCTTCCTTCTGCCAGCACGTCGCGTGGCGGAATGTTGCCAAGAAGCGTGACACCTGGTCCGGCCAGTCTTCGTATCTCATCCAGTGAATGATTGAATGAGAAATTGAACAGGTTGACATTCATTTCCTCCAGGTATTTTGCAGTGATAAGTCCTTCCGCATCGTTATGCAGGAAGCGCACCTTCACATCTGCAGCATCGAATATCTTCCTGAAATAAGGAAGTACAAACTCCCTGAATTCATCCTCCCCAACGAAACCGATAATATCATCCAGTATGAGCACCCCGTCAATTGAGGGGAAGCATTCCTTCTGCCATTCAACCCAGCGGCAGACAAATCCTGTAATTTTATTCAGGAGCCTGTGACAGGCCTCAGGGTCCATTGCCAGGGCAAGCATGAATTCAGTGGTCCCCATCAGGAAGCTTGCAATGTTCATAGGTCCGCGCGCCACCGCGAAGCGTATGCCATGATCAGCTGCCTCAATGGCTTTCCTGTTGTTTCTCAGCCTGCTGATCATTAAGGGCAGCATGCCGTCGGTCCTTACATCCGGATCAGGCAGCCTGTCAGCCTCGGAGATGTCAGAAATAATCCTTTCAGCATGGGGAAGGTTCTTTTCCAGGAATACCATCCGCGATCCGAATGCCGATGGCTCCGTACACATGCCGTACTCTGACCAGAATCCCGGCAGGAACCACACTGAAGGAAAATCTGAAGCTGCCTTCAGGTTAGCCTTCAGCCATAGTTCATCGGATGAGTAATAATCGATATTTGAGATCCCGTACCATCCGGGTATCCAGGGACTGTCGATTATAAATCCAACAGGCCTGTAAGCAGGTTCCTTTCCATCGATCAGAAGCAGAAGGTCGTTCCAGTGTGAGTTTCGCATTTTATTGCCTTTTTTGCAACAGGTATTACTTTACTGTTGAGCTCTCCTTCCTGTAAGAGTCTATAGGATCGCATGTGCATACAAGGTTCCTGTCGCCATACCCGTCATCGACTCTTCCAACTGAAGGCCAGAACTTGTTTTCCACGATCCACTTCAGTGGGAAAGCAGCCTTCTGCCTGTCATATTTATGGTTCCAATCATCAGCCGTAAGCACCTTAACTGTATGAGGGGCATTGTGCAGGACATTATCCTCCCTGTCGACCTTTCCCGACTTCACCTCCTCTATTTCAGCGGCTATTGACTTCATTGCATCTATGAACTTATCGAGTTCCTGCAATGATTCTGACTCCGTGGGCTCCACCATGAGCGTGCCGTGTACGGGGAACGATAGTGTGGGTGCGTGAAATCCGTAGTCCATCAGCCTTTTTGCTATGTCAGCTTCTGTGATGCCTGCTTCGGTTTTGAAGTTCCTGCAGTCGAGTATCATTTCATGAGCAACAAATCCACTGGCTCCCGAATAGAGGGTCTGATACCAGCCTTTCAGTGAGGCGGCAATATAATTCGCATTCAGTATTGCCAGCCTTGTAGCCTGGGTCAGCCCCTGGCCGCCCATCATGGTAACATAGGCGTGCGATATTGTAAGTACATGACCGCTTCCGAATGGAGCTCCTGCCACGGCCGTGGTTCCGTGTGTCCCCCCGGTCTGAACCAGCGGATGTGAGGGGAGGAATTCAGCAAGCTTATCATTTACAAGTATCGGGCCCATTCCCGGACCGCCTCCCCCGTGAGGTATTGCAAAAGTCTTGTGCAGGTTGAGGTGGCAGACATCGGCCCCTATTTTCCCAGGGTTTGTAAGGCCGACCTGGGCATTCATATTGGCGCCGTCCATGTACACAAGCCCGCCGTAACCGTGGATTATCCCGGTCATCTCTGTTATTGCAGTCTCAAATACCCCATGTGTCGAGGGGTATGTTATCATTACACAGGAAAGGTTTGTCCTGTTCTCTTCAGCCTTTTTCCTGAGGTCATCAATGCTGATGTTTCCTTTTTCATCACATTCCACTACAACGACCTGCATGCCGGCCATTGCCGCGCTTGCAGGATTGGTTCCGTGAGCCGAAGATGGGATCAGGGCAACATTCCTGTGAGGTTCACCCCTTGTCAGGTGATACTCCCTGATAACCATAAGTCCTGCATATTCCCCTGCAGCACCGGAGTTAGGCTGGAAAGATAT